>NZ_FOTH01000006.1:67230-209722 GCF_900114515.1 Pseudomonas sp. NFACC46-3 | reverse complement strand
CGCCCCGTGTATCTGTCAAGCGGTTATTTTCAGAAGTTTTCAAAGTTTCGCTTCGGAAACATCAACAACTTCAACCACTTGCGCTTCCGATCTCTCGTTAGCGGGAGGCGAATTCTACAGCGTTACTCGCTGCTGTCAACACCTCTTTTTCACCGCTTTCGACCGAGAAGATCGAACCGCCGATAGAGCCAAACAACACCGCTCCACCTGCTCCTTCCGGACCTCGATGAACTGAAGCCCTGCACCTTCGAAACCTACTTAACTCATTGAATCTCAAGGAGTTTTCCGTTTCGACTGCGCCGGAAGTGGGGCGAATTATAGACTTCCAGAATCTGCCGTCAACCCTTAATTTGATTTTTCTATCTTTAGCCCGACATGACACTTAAATCTGCCCGGTATATAGACGGAATCGCTGCATATGCGCAATATACTGCTCAACATTGCCCCCCGCCTTTATTCTGGACGACACTTCGTAATGACACCCCCTCCACATCGCAGCCTGGCCGCCACCCTGTATCCGGTTGCCCTACTATTAATAGCCATGGCCTCCATTCAATCGGGAGCCTCCCTCGCCAAAAGCATGTTCCCTGTAGTGGGCGCACAGGGCACAACAACGCTGCGACTCATTTTTGCCAGCCTCATCATGCTGTTATTGCTACGTCCCTGGCGCGCCAAGCTCACCGCCCAATCCCTGCGCACCGTGATCGTTTACGGGATGGCATTGGGCGGCATGAACTTTCTCTTCTATATGTCGGTTCGTACCGTTCCACTGGGCATTGCCGTAGCACTGGAGTTCACCGGCCCCCTGGCAGTCGCCATATACGCCTCACGCAGGGCAATCGATTTTCTCTGGATCGCCCTGGCAGTCGCTGGCCTGCTTCTGCTTATACCGACCGGTGCGACCAATGCCGGTATTGACCTGCTTGGAGCCGGCTACGCGCTGGGCGCAGGTGTTTGCTGGGCGTTGTACATCCTGTTTGGCCAGAAAGCCGGTGCGGACAATGGCGTACAAACCGCCGCTTTGGGGGTAATGATCGCCGCTCTGTTCGTCGCACCGATTGGTATCGTGCACGCGGGTGCCGCACTGCTCACACCGAGCCTGATTCCAATCGCCATCGGCGTCGCCATCCTGTCTACGGCCCTGCCCTACACCCTGGAAATGATCTCCCTGACCCGAATGCCAGCCCGCACTTTCGGTACTCTGATGAGCGTCGAACCGGCAGTCGCGGCCCTGTCGGGGCTAGTCTTTCTGCAGGAGTACTTGTCCTTGGCCCAATGGCTCGCCATTACCTGCATCATCCTCGCGTCGGTCGGCGCAACGATGACCATGGGCAACACTGCGAAGCCTGCCGTCGCGGCAGATTGAAGCAGGATTTAACGAAGGTCTGGTATTTGCCCCGCATTTAGGCCATGTTTAGACCGGTAACCCAATGTCAGACATGGATTTTTTCATACAGGACGTCATGAACGCTTCAAGCAAGAGCGAACACAATCGTACGTGGACACAAGATCCACGACGATTATAAGGACGGGAATGAAACGAATTTTGATACTGATCGCCGTACTTGCAGTAGCAGGCTGTGCGGCAACATCGAAAACTGAAGTCAAGCGCGGCAAGAAAGGCCTGCACATCAACTGCTCCGGCCTGTCCTCATCCTGGGATCAGTGCGCCGCCAGCGCCGCCAATTCATGTGCTCCCAAGGGTTACAAGGTCATTGCCAAGTCCGGCGACGCCGTCGAGGAGCCCGGGGATTATCCCTTCGGGCTCAACCCCGCTGGCTATACCAGCCGCAGCATGATCGTCATCTGTAAATAGGCCACGTCAGTCGAGCCCTTGCTCGGCCATTCGGCGCCTAATCTCCTCATGACTGGATTTGAGGACGTCACGCTGGACCTGCGGCGTGACCAGCATCCGCGCAACCACCAATGCTCCCACGCATTGAGACAGGATTGCCCAGGCCAGACTGTCGCTTCCCAATATCCGCGCCCAGCTTTCGTGCAAACGACAGATCCACGTTTGCGCCGCCTCCCTCACCTGGACATCCGATCGCGCGATCTCGGCACCCAGCACCGGTAACGCACACCCTGCTTCGGGCTGCTCAACGTGGCTCATGCTCAGGTACTGCTTGAGGCAGCGCTCCAGCTTCATTGAGTCCATCGCACCGTCGCCACTCAGACGATCCAGGCTTTGGGCCAATTCCCGCTCAACAATGGCCTTGAAAAGCTCATCCTTCGATGAGAAGTGGCTATAAAACGCACCGCCGCTCAACCCGATAGCTTTCATCAAACCATCGACGCCGACCGTGGAGAAACCCGACTTCTTGGCAGAGACGGCACTGCTGGCGAGCAGTTTCTCGCGGGTTTCCATTTTGTGATTGGCTGAATATCGCACGGTTCCTGCCCCTGATTGCTCACCTTGACGCTTGCCGGATCTTAGCATAACGTCCGTTTAGTTAACGATCGTTTACCAATGAGGCTGACCATGAATAACAAGAAGGTCGTACTGGTTGTTGGCGCAGGCGATGCCACCGGCGGAGCGATTGCCAAACGCTTTGCGCAGGAAGGTTTTATTGCCTGTGTTACCCGTCGCAGCGCCGACAAACTCGAACCCCTGGTGGATGGAATCCGCGCCCAAGGCGGCGAAGCCCACGGGTTTGCCTGCGATGCACGCAAAGAGGACGACGTGATCGCACTCATCGAGCAAATCGAGAACCAGATCGGCCCGATCGAAGCCTTTGTGTTCAACATCGGCGCCAACGTCCCCTGCAGCATCCTCGAAGAAACCGCACGCAAGTATTTCAAGATCTGGGAAATGGCCTGTTTCTCAGGCTTTCTCAATGCACGGGAAGTGGCCAAGCGCATGGTCAAGCGCCAGCGCGGGACGATTCTGTTTACCGGGGCAACGGCGGGATTGCGTGGCGCTTCGGGGTTCGCCGCATTCGCGGGCGCCAAGCATGGCATCCGGGCACTGGCCCAGAGCATGGCCCGTGAGCTGGGACCGATGAATATTCACGTGGCCCACGTGGTGGTGGACGGCGCCATCGACACTGACTTCATCCGCGATAATTTCCCGGAGAAATATGCCACCAAGGATCAGGACGGCATCCTGAACCCTGAACACATCGCCGACAATTACTGGTACCTGCACAGCCAACCCCGCGACGCCTGGACCTTCGAACTGGACCTGCGGCCCTGGAGCGAACGCTGGTAAACCTCCCCTCACACAACAAGAGAGCAGATCCCATGAGCAAATCGGTGGAGTTTTACTTCGATTTCGGCAGCCCGACCACGTACCTGGCCTACACCCAGTTGCCGACGCTGTGCGCGCAGACCAACAGCCAGCTGATCTATCGCCCGATGTTATTGGGTGGCGTCTTCAAAGCAACCGGCAATGCATCACCAGCGACAGTGCCGGCCAAGAATCCTTACCTGTTCAAGGATCTGAATCGCTTCGCCAAGCGCTACGGGGTCGCCTTCAAGTTCAATCCACACTTCCCCATCAATACACTGCAACTGATGCGCGCGGTGACTGGCATGCAATTGGGCCACCCTGAACGCTTCGAGGCCTTCGTCGATTGCCTGTTCCGCGCCTTTTGGGTGGACGCCCGCAACCTCAATGACCCCACGACCGTCGCAGCAGTCCTGAACGAAGGCGGTTTCGACGCCGACTATGTGCTGGCCCTGACGAACGACGAGCAGGTCAAGCAAGCCCTCAAGACCGCCACTGAAGAAGCCGTCGCACGAGGCGTGTTCGGCGCCCCGAGCATGTTTGTCGGCAACGAGTTGTTCTTCGGCCAGGATCGGTTGGACTTCGTCCGTGAAGCCCTTGCCTGATCCTCTACTTCAAATTGCCATCGTTCGCGTGTTCAGCCATTGCAGTGCGTCACCGTCCAGCAACGGGCCTAAGCGACGCTGAACCTCGGCGTGGTAAGCGTTGAACCAGTCTTTTTCGTCCTGGGTCAGCAAAGAAGGTTCCAGGCAGCGGGTATCGATCGGGCACAGGGTCAGGGTTTCGAACTCAAGGAACTCGCCGAACTCGCTGCTTCCGGCTTCACGGTTCAACACCAGGTTCTCTATACGCACACCCCAGCGACCGGGACGATAAGTGCCCGGCTCGATGGAGGTGATCATGCCAACCTGCATCGCCGTTTGCGGCGCGGCAGCGGCTTGATAGGCAATCACCTGCGGGCCTTCGTGGACATTGAGGAAATAGCCGACACCATGACCGGTGCCGTGGCCGTAATCCACCTGCTCCGCCCAGATCGGTGCGCGCGCGATGGCATCCAGCAACGGCGAAAGAATGCCCCGTGGGAATTTGGCCCGGGACAGGGCAATCACGCCCTTGAGCACGCGCGTGCAATCTCGTTTCTGCTCGGCAGTGGGTGTGCCGACCGGCACCATGCGAGTGATGTCGGTGGTGCCCCCCAAGTACTGGCCGCCGGAATCGATCAGCAACAGGCCATCACCTTCGATGACCGCATGGGCTTCTTCCGTGGCGTGGTAATGAGGCATCGCGCCGTTGGCGTTAAAGGCGGCGATGGTGTTGAAACTCAGGGAGACGAAGTCCGGCCGGCGCGTGCGGGCGGCGGTCAGGTGCTCGTCGATGGTCAATTCGGTGATGCGCTCGCGCCCCCAGGCCCCTTCCAGCCAGGCGAAGAACTCACAGAGCGCCGCGCCATCCTGCTCCATGGCCCGACGGATGTGCTCGGCATCGGCCAGGCTTTTTCGGGACTTGGCCAGCGTCGTTGGGTTGAGACCTTCGACCAGCTTCACGCCGCTGCCCAGATTATCCAGCAAGCCGACCGTCACCCGCGCCGGATCGATCTGCAGGCTCGCACCGTCCGGCACTTCACGCAAAGCGGCGGCGGCTTCGCTGTAATCGCGCAGGGTCACGCCGTCCTGTTCAAGAACGGCACGCAGCGCTGCGTCAACCTTGTCCAGGGCCACGAACAGCGTCGCCTGTTGCTGGCCGATCAATGCGAAGGAAACGAACACCGGGTTGAACGACACATCCGCGCCGCGCAGGTTGAACAACCAGGCGATGTCATCCAGCGTGGCGATGAAATGCCAGTCGGCACCACGCTCCTTGAGGGATTCGCGCAGCTTGGTGAGTTTCTCGACCCGGCTGACGGTCGCCTGGGGCGGTAAATGGGCATAGACCGGCTGATCCGGCAAGCTTGGGCGATCGCTCCAGGCCTCCTTGAGCAGATCGATGTCGGTACGCAACCGCGCGCCGCGCTCCGCAAGTTTGCCACCCAGGGTTCGGGCCGATGCCACGGCCATGACCGCACCGTCGACGGCGACCACCCCACCCTCAGGCGTTTGTTCCGCCAGCCAGTCCAAGGGGCCGGGTTGGCCGGGAATGAGCTTGACCAGTTCGATACCACTGCCCTCCAGTTCCTTGGTGGCCTGCTCCCAGTAACGGCTATCGGCCCAGACGCCAGCGAAACTGCCCGTCACGATCAAGGTACCCACCGAGCCATGGAAGCCCGACAACCATTGCCGCCCCTGCCAATAGCCCGGCAGATATTCGGACAGATGCGGGTCGGCCGATGGCACCAGAAGCGCATGAATGCCCTCTCGGCTCATCAGTTGGCGGATTTTGGCCAGGCGCTGGGGAACCAGTCCACGGGACAAAGGCTCGGTGCTCATTGTTTCTCCTGCTCATTGATATTGTTGTTCGATGCCGAAAACGGCTTATGGGGTCGTGGCCCAGAACGCCGGCGCAGTCGCGCACGCCGCCTGGATCAGCCGCACCGCCTCGTCGATATCCTGTTCAGTGGTAAAGCGGCCCAGGCTCAGGCGAATGGTTCGCCCGGCCGCGCGCGCATCGTGCCCCAGGGCCAGCAGCACGTGGGACGGGCTGTTCTGCGCCGAATTGCAGGCCGAGGTGGCGGAAAATGCAATCGATGCGCTCAACGCCGCCGGGTTGAACTCACCTTCGTTGAAGGTCAGGCTCAGCGTGTGGGGAATCCGGCGGCTCGCACTGCCGTTTATACGCACACCGGGCAAGGCCCGCAGCGGCTCAAGCAAACGATTGCGCAACCGGGCAATTTTAGCGAGTTCTTCGTCGAATGCCTCGGCCGCGAGTTCGAATGCGGCGCCCATGGCTGCGATCTGGTGGGTCGCCAGGGTCCCGGAGCGCAAACCACCTTCATGCCCACCGCCGTGAATCTGTGCCGACAAACGTGGCCGGGCACGCTCGCCGACGTAGAGCGCACCGATGCCCTTGGGGCCGTAGATCTTGTGCGCGGAAAAAGACATCAGGTCCACCGGCCAACGAGACAGGTCGATCTGCACCTTCCCGGCGCCCTGGGCTGCGTCCACATGAAACAGCGCACCGTGCTCGCGAACGATCTCGCCGATGGCGATGACGTCGTTGACAGTGCCCAACTCGTTGTTCACCAGCATCAGCGACACCAGGAACGTGTCTTCGCGCAACGCCTCGCGAACCGCTTGCGGGCTGATCAGGCCCTCGGCGTCCGGCGCCAGCCAGGTCACCGCGACGCCGCTCTCTTCAAGCTGGCGCGCCGTATCGAGAATCGCCTTGTGTTCGATCAGACTGGTGATGACATGGCCGGCGGAACCACCGCGCGCCTGGGCCACCCCCTTGAGGGCCAGGTTATTGGACTCGGTAGCGCCGGACGTCCAGATGATCTGTTCGGGCTGAGCCCCGACCAGTTGCGCCACCTGCTGGCGGGCACGCTCTACCGAGCGCCGAGCCTCCTGGCCGAAGGCATGGGAACTGGAAGCCGGGTTGCCAAAGTTGCCGTCAAAGCCCAGACACTCGACCATGACCCGGATGACCCGCTCATCCACCGGCGTGGTGGCGGCGTAGTCGAAATACAAAGGACGTTTATTCATAGGAAACTCGCAGAGCCTGCTCCGGGATCAGGCGCCCTCGTTGGGTTCGAGACTAGCAATACCTGATCAAAGACCTTAAAGAAGTCGGACTTCGTTTAAAAGTGCGTAGGAACGCTCCTGAACAGCGAGCTTAGCAGGCATCGCGGCGAAGCTCAGCCCTCAACTGATGCTTTCGAGCAACAATGGATACAGCGAAGCGACCAACAGCAGCGCCATGCCCCAGTTGAACAGGCGCAACCAGCGACGATCACGCAACAGGTTGCGCAACAGGCTGCCGCATACCACCCACAGACTCACGCTTGGCAGGTTGATCAGGGCAAACACCGCCGCAATCACCAACACGTTGAAGAAATAACCCTGAAGTGGCGTGTACGTGCTGATGGCACCGATGGCCATGATCCAGGCCTTGGGATTGACCCATTGGAACGCCGCCGCGCCCCAGTAGCTGATCGGCGTATTGTCTGCCGGCTGGCTTTCCGAAACCGGACCGGAGTGGGCGATTTTCCACGCCAGGTACAACAGATACGCCGCGCCGATGTAGCGCAGCGCGGTATACAGCAGTGGATAAGTCTGGAACACCGCGCCCAGGCCAAGGCCCACCGCCAGCACCAGGGAAAAGAAGCCGCAGGTGATACCCAGCATGTGAGGAATGGTGCGGTTGAAACCGAAATTGACACCCGAGGCCAACAACATGGTGTTGTTAGGGCCAGGCGTGATCGAGGTCACCAGGGCAAACAGGGCGAAGCCCAGCAGCAGGTCAAGCGAAAGGGTCATTTCAAGTCAGTCCATCAGGGCGGTCAGTCAAGTCACGACCCTACCCCACGCCTTGGCGCAAACCCACGGACAGTTGGGCAAAACTTTAAGCAGTACAGTCCCTCAACTTGACCGGCCTGGCTGTTGCACGACCCGCTCGGCACTCATCTGGCCCTGATCGTCGAAACCCACGTTTTTCTGCGACGAACCGAGTAACTCGGCTTTTTTCGCGTGGTACTCATCGAACGAGAGGCCGCGGCGATTCAAGGCCTCAAGCGCCAGTTCGCGGGTCTCGTCGGCGGTGTAGGGGCGCAGCTCCGGGGAAGAACTGGCGCAACCGCCCAGGAGGGTGGCGGTCAACAGCAGCAAAACAGCAAGGGTACGGTTCATGGCAAGTGTCCGGTGTTCTGGAGTTGGGCGATGAACAAAGGCTACCCGCCAGCCCTGCGCGGCAGAAATCAACCCTCTCGATAGTGGCTATTGCCTTTGCGGATCAGCCGCTGCACTCAGTCGACCAACTGGCAATGCAACGCGTTGTCCAGACTGCGCTCGATGTTGTGCAGCACTTGGAACGAGCCAAACGTCACGGCTTTGGCTCGATGAGCCTGGATCAGCCACCAGAAATCCCGCTCGCCCGTTTCGAAGCTTTGAAGCGCCGCCTCGCCTGCCTCGCGGGTTTGCCACTGCAAATAGTTGAGCACCCGCCGACCATCCTCGCTGGCCTGGATACTGGCACTCAGGAACCCCGGGTGGTCCCGAGCCAGGCGCTCGGTTTGTTCCGACAAGGCGGTTACCAGCGCCTGCTGCCATTGCGGTTCGATATCGAATTCCATCAACTGGGTGAAACTGCGGTTGTTCCTTGGTGATTGCATGAAAGGTCCCCTCTGCACGTAAGGCGGATCTTGCGACCCGAACGCGTGCAGGGTAAAACCTAAAGTTAACTTTAGGTCAAGCAGCGAATCGAAGCGATGACGCAGATCGATATCCACAAGGAACTCACCGTCGGCCAGGTGGCCGCCCGCAGCGGCGTGGCGGTCACGGCCCTGCACTTCTATGAATCCAAGGGGCTGATCAAAAGCACGCGCAACCAGGGCAACCAACGTCGCTACTCACGGGCAGTATTGCGCCGCGTGGCGCTGATCAAGGTTGCCCAGCGCCTGGGTATTCCTTTGGCGGAGATCGGCGAGGCGTTGAACAACCTGCCGGACAACCGTGCGCCAACGGCCGCCGACTGGCAGACCTTGTCGGCGCAGTGGAGCCGGGACCTGGACGAGCGCATCAACCAATTGGTGGCGCTGCGTGATCGACTCAACGGCTGCATCGGCTGCGGATGCCTGTCGATGGAGGCTTGCCCGCTGCGCAATCAGGGCGACGTGCTGGGCAAACACGGGCCAGGGGCTCACCTGCTGGAGCAGCCGTGAAGCGTTCGTCGGGACATGAGCCCGTCCACGGCGGCTGACCTATAGTGGATGGGCGCAAAACGACGAAGACTCTCTTCGCCTCCCATAACAACAAGGAGAACCGTCATGGGTGTCAAAGCCATTCCCGAAGGTTTCCATAACATCACGCCCTACCTGGGCATTCAAAAAGCTGCCGAAGCCATCGACTTCTACAAAAAAGCCTTCAATGCCACCGAGGTCATGCGCTTGGCCATGCCCGACGGAGGCATCGGGCATGCCGAACTGCGGATCAACGGGTTTCCTATCATGCTCGGCACGCCTTGCGACCAAGGCCCACTGAGCAACCCGGACAAATCGCCATCGGTCGGCCTGCATTTATATGTCGAAGACGTGGACAGCGCATTTGCCCAGGCCATTGCGGCTGGTGGCACAGTGATTTCAGAGGTCAAGGACCAGTTTTACGGCGATCGTACCGGCACCTTGAAAGATCCCTATGGGCATCTGTGGTTCCTGGCGACGCACAAGGAAGATCTGAGCCAGGAACAGATCGAGCAACGGGCCAGGGAGATGTTCCAACAACAAGGCTGACGTGTTCTAAGGCCAACCGACTGTGGCGAGGAAGCCTGCTCCTTCGCCACACGTCGTGAACATTTGAACGCGAAACATTTTCTTTCATCTTCTCCTTCAGGATTTCACTCGCTCGTTCGTCTTAATTAGATGCAGCAGGCCGCGTCGGCAAAAGCCACGGCCGGCCTTTCAGGGTTCAGGGGTATTGCGAAGCCCGTAATACCGAGCCTTTCATCGAATCAAGACGTTCAATCATGTCGAAGAAGTCCCGCTCCAAACTCTGGTTCCTGGTTCATAGCTGGCTGGCCCTGCCCATCTGGTTTTTCGTGCTCATCGTTTGCGTGACCGGCACCCTCGCGGTGGTCAGCCAGGAGATCGTCTGGTTGGTCAACCCCGACATGCGCGCCAGCAAGCCCTCGGACGATGCCCCGCTGCTCAGCTATGACCAGGTGATCGCTGCGATCAAGCACGCCCAGCCGCAGACCCAGGTGCAAAGCATCGCGCGTCCGGACGAGTCACATTTTGCGCTTGAGGCCAAGGTAACCTATCCCGACGGGCGCCCCGACACGGTCTACGTCAATCCGTACAGCGGCGTCATCCAGGGCTCGGCACCGGCGTTCAATTTCAGGGGCTTCACCCGCGCGCTGCACGGATGGTGGTTGGTGCCGTTCACCAACGGCTACAGCTGGGGCTGGTACCTGGTGTCGCTCCTGGGGCTACCGTTGCTGGCGTCCCTGGTGACCGGGCTGGTGGTCTACAAGCGCTTCTGGAAAGGCTTTTTCCGTCCAACCTTGCGTATCCGCCACGGTGCCCGCATTTTCTGGGGCGACTTCCACCGGCTCAGCGGTATCTGGTCGATCTGGTTCATCGCGGTCATCTCCGTCACCGGCACCTGGTTCCTGATCGAAGCCTTGCTGTCCGACAACCAGATTTCCATCTCCAGCGCCCCAGTCATCCCGGTCGTCGCCCGGGAAAGCGTGCCGCTGTCCGTCGATGGCGTTGCGCCGCCGCAACTGAACCTGGACCGGGCCATCGAGATCGCCCGGCAGCGCATCCCGGGCTTGGAAGCGAGCTTTGTCAGCCTGCCCGGCAACGCCTACAGCCATCTGGAAGTCGGCGGCCGTGGTTGGTACCCGCTGATGTACCAGACCGCCACCATCAATCCCTACAACGGTGACGTGGCGGCCTCGCGGTTGCTGTCGGACCGCACGACGCTGGAGTTCGTCACCGAGTCCATGCGCCCACTGCACACCGGGGATTTTGGCGGCCTCTGGATCAAACTCATCTGGTTCTTCTTCGGCTTGATCCTGAGCATGATGGTCCTCAGCGGGTTGCTGATCTGGACCAAACGCACCGCCCTGGCCACTGCCAATGCGTTCAAGCGCAGCCAAAAACCTGCACGTGAAGCCCGGGCTGCCCGGGCATTGCAGCCGTCCATGCAGCGTGAATCGCCGGAGGGCAACCTGTGAACCCGTCCAACACAGCCTCGCCACCGTCACGCCTGAGCCTGTTCTGGCACAAATGGCGCTTTCACCTCAACGTGCTGTTGCTGCTGATTCCCCTGGGCTTCATGCCCAAGTATTTCTCGGAGGCGTCGTTGTTTCGCGGCGATGCCGGGCTCGGCGAGCGGGAAGTCGGTGAAGTCCAGGTCGGTCCCTGGAGCCTGCGCCTGGCCGAATTTCGCAACGAAGCCCCCCGCGTCCAAGGGCCTGCCGGGCCGATGAAACACTTCAACGCCGCCCTGTGCCAAAGCTGCATCGGTCAGGTCAAGGCCACCTACCTGCGTATCGGCAAGCCCCGCAGCCTGCGGGCCGCCGGGGTGATTTTCTTTGGCTCGCCCTATCGCATGGGCGCCTTGTTGCCGGTTCCACCAAAGACCCAGCCCGATGCCGAACTGTGGATAACCCTCGAAGGTTGGGACGGTTCGATGCATCAGGCCTCCATTCCCCTGAGCCAGGCCTCCCCGGCCACCGTTGCCTGGCTGAAGAACCAAGGAGCCAAACCATGACCCTCCGCGCTTTATCCAAGGGCCTGGCGCTGCTGTTCTGCGCAGGTGCAAGCACCAGTGCCCTGGCCCACAACCCGATGTGCGAATGCAAGGCCATCGACGCCGAGCAGATCCAATGCACCGGAGGTTTTTCCGACGGCAGCGGTGCACCCGGAGTGACCCTGGACGTGATCGGTTATGACGAAACCATCCTCGTCCCGGGCAAGCTCGGCGCCGACTCGAAGCTGACCTTCAAGAAACCGAACGCCGAATTCTACGTGCTCTTCGACGCCGGCCCCGGCCACGTGGTGGAAATCGACCAAGCCGACATCGAGGCCCCATGAGCAACGCCACGACTCAAGTCATCCGCCCCGCGGGTGCGGGCCATGAAACCCTGTATGTGTTGCTGCTCTGCCTGGTCATCGTGGTGGTCGCCGGGTCTGTGGTGGCCTGGCATGGCAAAGCCGAGGACACGCCTCACCTGGCCTCGAACCAGCTCGACGCCCGCCGCGACCTCAGCGCCGCCGAGCAAGGCATCTACGCCGACCTGCGGGTGACCCTGGATGAAATTCGCTTGCTGCGCGAAGACCAACCCACCCTGCCCAGTCCGCCAACCCTGGCCGAAGAAGGCTTCGCGCCATTCGCCCAGGACGCCAGTTCCGTCAGCCGGGGCGGCCACGCCTGGCAACAACTGCAGAACCGGGCTTACTTCGGCGCCAGTGCCAATCCGTCGGTGGCCGGCTCGTTTCTGATGCGTATCGGCGAAGCGTCCGACGCCGCCCCGGACATCTGGCTCAACCGCGGAACCGGCCTAGCGACGCCCACCGCGCTGGACGATGCGACGCTGTCCGCCACCGGCTGGCAACAGATCGTCGCGCAATTCGATGCCGGCGTAACCCGCCAGCACCGGCACTGACCCCACGCCTTCATTCGAGAGAAGACCGTTTGCCCATGCCTATTGCATCCCAACGCCGCCCCTTGCTGCGCCTGCTGCTGATCGGCCTGCTGGCCTGCCTGTTCACCTCGCCGGTGAGCGCCGAAACAGCCAAGCGTCTGCGCATCGGCATCACCCTGCACCCTTATTACAGCTATGTGAGCAACATCGTCGGCGACAAGGCCGAGGTCGTGCCGCTGATCCCGGCCGGTTTCAACCCCCATGCCTATGAACCACGGGCCGAGGACATCAAGCGCATCAGCGGCCTCGACGTGATCGTGCTCAACGGCGTGGGTCACGATGACTTCGCCGACCGCATGATCGCCGCCAGCGAAACCCCGAACGTGAAAGTAATCGAGGCCAATGAAAACGTGCCCCTGCTGGCTGCCACCGGCACGGCGGCTCGTGGCGCGGGGAAGGTCGTGAATCCACATACTTTCCTGTCCATCAGCGCCTCCATCGCTCAGGTCAATAACATCGCCCGAGAGCTGGGCAAGCTCGACCCGGACAACGCCAAGGCCTACACCCAGAACGCCCGCGCCTACGGCAAGCGCCTGCGGCAGATGCGCGCCGCGGCCCTGGCGAAGCTGACCCAGGCCCCCAACGCCGAGTTGCGGGTCGCCACGGTGCATGCCGCCTACGACTACCTGTTGCGCGAATTCGGCCTGGAAGTGACCGCTGTGGTCGAGCCGGCCCATGGCATCGAACCAAGCCCCAGCCAATTGAAGAAAACCATCGACCAACTGCGCGAGCTGGACGTGAAGGTGATCTTCTCGGAGATGGATTTCCCGTCCACCTACGTCGACACCATCCAGCGTGAATCGGGCGTGAAGCTGTACCCGCTCTCACATATTTCCTACGGCGACTACAGCCCCGAGAAGTACGAAAAGGAAATGGCCGGCAACCTCGACACCGTGGTCCGGGCCATCCAGGAGTCTGGCGCATGACCGTCCAGGAAACCCTCACTCTGCGACACGTCGGCCCCTTGATCGAGTTCGCCGATGTCAGCCTGAACCTGGGCCGCACCACCATTCTCGACCGCGTGGCGTTTCAGGTGGAACCCGGTAGCATCCATGCCTTGGTGGGCCCCAATGGCGGCGGCAAGAGTTCGCTGATCAAGACCTTGCTCGGGCAGATGCCACACCAGGGACGCTTGAGCCTGCAATGGCCAGGCGAACCCGGGGTGATCGGCTACGTGCCCCAGGCGCTGGAGTTCGACCGGGGCCTGCCCATGACGGTGGACGACTTCATGGCGGCGATGTGTCAGCGGCGACCGGCTTTTCTCGGCTTGAGCAAGCACTACGCTGGGGCCATTGGCCAGGCCCTGGAGCGGGTCGGCATGCAGGACAAGCGCAAGCGGCGCATGGGCGCGCTGTCCGGTGGTGAGCGCCAGCGAGTGTTGCTGGCCCAGGGGCTGATTCCCTCGCCGCAACTGCTGGTACTGGATGAACCGATGTCGGCCCTGGATGAGGCCGGTATCCAGGTATTCGAGCAATTGCTGCAGGACTGGCGCCAAGCCGGAATCACCGTGCTTTGGATCGAACATGACCTGGAAGCCGTCGGGCGCCTGGCCGACCGTGTCACCGGCCTGAATCGTCGCGTGCTATTCGACGGTCCGCCCCGCCAGATCCTGACGCCAGAACGCCTGCTGACGCTGTTTTCCACCCATCCGCGCACGAACGGGAGCGCTGCCTGATGAGTTATGAAGCCTTTCGTCTGATGGTTCAGGGCTGGGCCTCGTCCGGTTACCTGCCCGAGGCGCTGGCCTACGGGTTCGTGGTCAATGCGTTGCTGGCCGGGTTGTTGATCGGCCCGGTGCTGGGCGGTCTCGGCACGCTGGTGGTGGTCAAGCGCTTCGCGTTTTTCTCCGAGGCGGTGGGCCATGCGGCGCTGACCGGCGTGGCCATCGGCATCCTGCTCGGCGAACCCTACACCGGCCCTTACGGCAGCCTGTTCGGCTACTGCCTGTTGTTCGGCATCCTGCTCAATTACCTGCGCAACCGCACCGGCCTGGCGCCGGACACGCTGATCGGCGTATTCCTGTCAGTGTCCCTGGCCTTGGGCGCCAGCCTGCTGTTGATCCTGGCGGGCAAGATCAATGTACACATCCTGGAAAACGTACTGTTCGGCTCGGTGCTGACGGTCAATGGCAATGACCTGCTGGTGCTGGCGGTGGTCGGCTCGCTGGTGATGGCCCTGGCCTTGCCGCTGTACAACCGCATCATGCTCGCCAGCTTCAACCCGCAACTGGCGGCAGTGCGCGGGGTGGCAGTCAAGACACTGGACTACCTGTTCGTGATCTTGGTGACGCTGATCACCGTGGCGGCAGTGAAAGTCATCGGCGCCATTCTGGTGGGCGCGTTGCTGGTGATCCCGGCTGCGGCGGCTCGCCTGCTCAGCCAATCATTGAAAGGCTTTTTCTGGTGTTCAGTGCTGATAGCCACCGCCAGCACCTTGTGCGGGATCCTCGCGCCGATTGTGTTCGACCTGCCGATCCCATCCGGTGCCGCGATCATCCTGGTGGCCGGCATCGCCTTCGCCCTGAGCGCCATCGCCCGCGGTGTCGTCCCCAGCCTCAAAGGGAATCTTGGATAAATGGTTTTTTCATTGCGACAACTGAGCCTGGCCGTCGCGTTATGCGGCGTGGCCATCACCTCGTCATTCGCCGGCGAAAAGGTTCGTCTGCTGGCATCGCTGCCAGTCACCTATGGATTGGGGGAAGCCTTGCTCAAGGGCACCGAGGTCAGCCTGGAGCGGGCCGCGCCCGCCAATCTGCCCGGCACCCGGCAGAGCGCCTACTTCAGCGGCCGTGGCGCGCCGGCCTTGAGCAAACTGGCCAGCGCTGCTGACGGGGTCATCGGCCTGCGCTCGCTGTGGCCGGACGATCCGCTGTACCCCATGGCCCGACGCAGCAATATTCGCATCGTCGAAGTCGATGCCGCGCGCCCGGTGGACGGTGCCCTGCCCGGTATCGCCGTGCAACCGGGCATGGCCGACGGCCTGGCGAGCCAGCCGTGGATGGCCAGTCATAACCTGGGGCGCATGGCCGACGTGATCGCCGCCGATCTGGTGCGCCTGGCCCCGGCGGACAAACCGAAGATCGACGCCAACCTGGCGGCCCTGAAGCAGCGCCTGCTCAAACTCAGCGCCGATAGCGAAAAACGCCTCGCCAGCGCAGACAACCTGAGCGTGGTCAGCTTGAGCGAGCATTTCGGCTACCTGATCAGCGGGCTCAACCTGGACGCCATCAGCACCGATACCCGGCCCGACGCCGACTGGACAGCCGAAGCCCTCAAGCAATTGACCGCGACCTTGAAAGACAACGACGTGGCGCTGGTGCTGCACCATCGCCAGCCTTCGGAGGCGCTGAAAGCCGCCATCACCGAGGGTGGCAGCCAGTTGTTGGTGCTCAGCACCGATGGGACCGATCCGGTGACGGAGCTGGAAAGCAATGTGGGGCTGGTCGTTACCGCGCTGACGGAAGGCTGACGGCCATCCCCTGTGGGAGCGAGCCTGCTCGCGATGAGGCCAGCACATCCAACATCGATGTTGGCTGACACTCCGCCATCGCGAGCAAGCTCGCTCCCACAGCTTTTTCGACTCAGTTCAAGACATCCCCCGGCACCCGCACAAACCCTTCCATCAACACCCGCGCGCTGCGGCTCATGATGGCTTTTTTTACGGTCCATTCGCCGTTGACCAGGCTGGCCTCGGCGCCGACGCGAAGAGTGCCGGACGGGTGGCCAAAACGCACCGCGTTGCGCTCGACGCCGCCGGCCGCGAGGTTGACCACGGTACCGGAAATAGCAGCGGCCGTGCCAATGGCAACCGCCGCCGTGCCCATCATGGCGTGGTGCAGCTTGCCCATGGACAGTGCCCGCACCAATAGATCAACGTCCCCGGCCGCGACGGCTTTTCCGCTGGAGGAAACGTAGTCCGCCGGCGGCGCGACGAACGCCACTTTCGGTGTGTGCTGGCGCTGGGCGGCTTCGTCCAGGTGCTTGATCAAGCCCATGCGCAGAGCGCCATGAGCGCGAATGGTTTCGAACATGGCCAATGCCTTGGGATCGCCGTTGATGGCGCCCTGCAACTCGGTGCCGATGTAGCCGACGTCGCGGGCATTGATGAAAATCGTCGGGATCCCCGCGTTGATCAGCGTCGCCTTGAAGGTGCCAACACCGGGCACTTCCAAGTCGTCCACCAGATTGCCGGTGGGAAACATCGAGCCACCACCGCCCTCTTCCTCGGCCGCCGGGTCCATGAATTCCAGTTGCACTTCGGCCGCCGGAAAGGTCACGCCGTCGAGTTCGAAGTCCCCGGTTTCCTGCACCGCGCCGTCCGTGATCGGCACATGGGCGATGATGGTCTTGCCGATGTTGGCCTGCCAGATGCGCACCACGGCCACGCCGTTCTGTGGGATGCGACCAGCGTCCACCAAACCACTGCTGATAGCGAATGAACCGACCGCTGCCGACAGGTTGCCGCAATTGCCGCTCCAGTCCACGAACGGCTTGTCGATGGACACCTGGCCGAACAGGTAATCGACGTCGTGGTCGGCTCGGGTGCTCTTGGACAGGATCACAGTCTTGCTGGTACTGGACGTCGCGCCGCCCATGCCGTCGATCTGCTTCTCGTACGGGTCGGGGCTGCCGATTACCCGCAGCAACAGGGCATCCCGGGCGGTGCCTGGGACACGGGCCGCTTCGGGCAGGTCTTGCAGGTTGAAGAACACGCCTTTGCTGGTGCCGCCACGCATATAGGTAGCGGGAATTCTGATTTGCGGTGCGTGAGCCATGATGCTCCTCAAGCGGACACTCCGGGTGTCCGCGGCTGTGATTTAGACGGCAACCGCCGATTCAAGGAAGTCTTGGGCAAAGCGTTGCAGCACGCCCCCGGCTTCATAGATCGACACTTCTTCAGCGGTATCGAGGCGGCAGGTCACCGGCACTTCGACGCGCTCGCCGTTCTTGCGCGTGATGACCAACGTCAGCGTCGCACGCGGGGTGCGCTCGCCGATCACGTCATAGACTTCGCTGCCATCGATGCCCAGGGTCTTGCGATCGGTACCGGGCTTGAACTCCAGCGGCAACACGCCCATGCCCACCAGGTTGGTGCGGTGGATGCGCTCGAAACCCTCGGCGGCGATCGCCTCGACACCGGCCAGGCGCACGCCCTTGGCCGCCCAGTCCCGGGACGAACCCTGCCCGTAGTCGGCGCCGGCAATGATGATCAGCGGCTGCTTGCGCTCCATGTAGGTCTCGATGGCTTCCCACATGCGCATCACCTTGCCTTCCGGCTCGACCCGGGCCAGGGAGCCCTGCGTGACCTTGCCGTTTTCCTGGACCATTTCGTTGAACAGTTTCGGGTTGGCGAAGGTGGCGCGTTGCGCGGTCAGGTGGTCGCCGCGGTGGGTCGCGTAGGAGTTGAAGTCCTCTTCCGGCAGGCCCATTTTCGCCAGGTATTCACCGGCGGCGCTGTCCAGCATGATGGCGTTGGACGGCGACAGGTGATCGGTGGTGATGTTGTCCGGCAGCACCGCCAGCGGGCGCATGCCCTTGAGCGGTCGCGCACCGGCCAGTGCGCCTTCCCAATATGGCGGACGACGGATGTAGGTGCTTTGTGGGCGCCAATCGTACAGCGGCGTCACTTTCGGCCCGGTGTCTTCCTGGATGGCGAACATCGGGATGTACACCTGGCGGAACTGCTCCGGTTTCACCGAGGCCTTGACCACCGCGTCGACTTCTTCGTCGCTCGGCCAGATGTCCTTGAGGCGGATTTCCCGTCCGTCCACCACGCCCAATACATCCTTCTCGATGTCGAAGCGGATGGTCCCGGCGATGGCATAAGCGACCACAAGCGGTGGCGAGGCGAGGAATGCCTGCTTGGCGTACGGATGGATACGTCCGTCGAAGTTGCGGTTGCCCGACAACACGGCGGTGGCGTACAGGTCGCGGTCGATGATTTCCTGTTGGATCACCGGGTCCAGCGCGCCGGACATGCCGTTGCAGGTGGTGCAGGCGAACGCCACCACGCCGAAGCCCAGCTTCTCGAGTTCGGACGTCAGGCCGGCCTCATCCAGGTACAGCGCCACGGTTTTCGAGCCCGGCGCCAGGGACGACTTGACCCACGGTTTGCGGGCCAGGCCCAGGCGGTTGGCGTTGCGTGCCAGCAGGCCGGCGGCGATCACGTTGCGCGGGTTGCTGGTGTTGGTGCAACTGGTGATGGCGGCGATGATCACCGCGCCGTCGGGCATTTGCCCCGGCACATCGTCCCACTGCCCGGAAATGCCTTTGGCGGCCAGGTCCGACACCGCGACGCGGGCGTGGGGGTTGCTCGGGCCGGCCATGTTGCGCACCACCGACGACAGGTCGAAGGTCAGGCCACGCTCGTATTGCGCGCCCTTGAGCTTGTCGGCCCACAGGCCTGCCTGCTTGGCGTAGGTCTCGACCAGTCGCACCTGGTCGTCTTCACGGCCAGTGAGCTTCAGGTAATCGATGGTTTGTTGGTCGATGTAGAACATCGCCGCCGTCGCACCGTATTCCGGGGCCATGTTGGAAATGGTCGCGCGGTCCCCCAAGGTCAGGGCACTGGCGCCTTCGCCGAAAAACTCCAGCCAGGCACCGACGACTTTTTGCTTGCGCAGGAATTCGGTCAGCGCCAGCACCATGTCGGTGGCGGTGATGCCCGGTTGCAGCTTGCCAGTCAGCTCGACGCCGATGATTTCCGGCAGGCGCATCCACGAGGCGCGCCCCAGCATGACGCTTTCGGCTTCCAGGCCACCGACGCCGATGGCGATCACGCCCAGGGCATCGACGTGAGGGGTGTGGCTGTCGGTGCCGACGCAGGTATCGGGGAATGCCACGCCATCACGTTGCTGGATCACCGGGGACATTTTTTCCAGGTTGATCTGGTGCATGATCCCGTTGCCCGGCGGAATCACGTCGACGTTCTTGAAGGCCTTCTTGGTCCAGTTGATGAAGTGGAAGCGGTCTTCGTTGCGCCGGTCTTCGATGGCGCGGTTCTTGGCGAAGGCTTGCGGGTCGGAACCACCGCTTTCCACCGCCAGGGAGTGGTCGACGATCAGTTGGGTCGGTACCACCGGGTTGACTTGCGCCGGGTCACCGCCCTGCAAGGCGATGGCGTCGCGCAGGCCAGCCAGGTCCACCAGCGCGGTCTGGCCGAGGATGTCGTGGCACACCACGCGGGCCGGGAACCACGGGAAGTCCAGGTCGCGCTTGCGCTCGATCAGTTGCAGCAGCGACTCGCGCAGCGTGGCCGGGTCGCAGCGACGCACCAGGTTCTCCGCCAGCACGCGGGAGGTATACGGCAGGCCGTCGTAGGCGCCGGGGCGGATGGCATCCACCGCCTCGCGAACGTCGAAATAATCCAGCGAAGTGCCGGGCAGCGGTTTGCGAAATTCTGTGTTCATCGTCAGGACTCGGTCACGGTGGTTTCAGAAAGGCGCTTGCCACGACCATGATCGTTCCCACGCTCTGCGTGGAAACGATCATGGTAATAGCGCGGACCCTCCAGCTCAGCGTTGTTCGATTGGCACGAACTTGCGCTGTTCGACGCCGGTGTATTCGGCGCTCGGTCGGATGATGCGGTTGTTGGCGCGTTGTTCGAACACGTGGGCGGCCCAGCCGGTCAGGCGCGAGCAGACGAAGATCGGCGTGAACAGTTTGGTCGGGATGCCCATGAAGTGGTACGCCGAGGCATGGTAGAAATCGGCGTTGGGGAACAGCTTCTTCTGCTCCCACATGGTCTTGTCGATGGCTTCGGACACCGGGAACAGCACCGTGTCGCCCACTTCATCGGCGAGTTTTTTCGACCAGCCCTTGATGACCTCGTTGCGCGGGTCGTTGTCCTTATAGATCGCATGGCCGAAGCCCATGATCTTGTCCTTGCGCGCGAGCATGCCGAGGGTGCCTTCGATGGCCTCCTGCGGTGAGCTGAAGCGCTCGATCATTTCCATCGCCGCTTCGTTGGCACCGCCATGCAACGGGCCGCGCAACGAGCCGATGGCCGCGGTGATGCAGGAAAACAGGTCCGACAGCGTGGAGGCGCAAACCCGGGCGGTGAAGGTCGAGGCGTTGAATTCGTGCTCGGCGTAGAGGATCAGCGACACGTTCATCACCTTGACGTGCAGCTCGCTCGGCTTCTTGCCGTGCAGCAAGTGCAGGAAATGGCCGCCGATGGACACTTCGTCGGTCACGCATTCGATGCGCTGGCCTTCGTGGCTGAAGCGATACCAGTAGCACATGATCGCCGGGAACGCGGCCAGCAGGCGATCGGTCTTGTCATGCTGCTCGGAAAAATCCTGCTCGGGTTCCAGGTTGCCCAGGAACGAGCAGCCGGTGCGCATGACGTCCATCGGGTGGGCGTCGGCGGGAATGCGCTCCAACACCTCTTTCAGGGCTTGGGGCAAATCCCGCAACTGGCGCAGTTTACCGGTGTAGGCGTCCAGCTGTGCCTGGGTCGGCAGCTCGCCGTACAGCAGCAGGTAGGCCACTTCTTCAAATTGCGCATCTGCCGCCAGGTCGCGAACGTCGTAGCCGCGATAGGTCAGGCCGGCACCCGATTGGCCCACGGTGGACAATGCGGTTTGCCCGGCCACCTGGCCACGGAGCCCGGCGCCACTGAGTACTTTTGCTTCGGCCATTTGCTGTCTCCATTTTCTTGAATTTGTAGGGGAGTCGCGCCTTACTTCTTCGCCGCGAACAACGCATCGAGCTTCTGCTCGAAGGTGTGGTAGTCGATGCGATCGTAAAGCTCCATGCGCGTTTGCATGGTGTCGATGACATTCTGTTGTGTGCCGTCGCGGCGGATCGCGGTGTAGACGTTCTCCGCCGCCTTGTTCATGGCCCGGAAAGCCGACAATGGGTACAGCACCAAAGACACGTCGGCACCGGCCAGTTGCTCGGTGGTATACAGCGGTGTCGCGCCGAATTCGGTGATGTTGGCCAGGATCGGCGCCTTCACGCGGCTGGCGAACAGCTTGTACATCTCAAGCTCGGTGATGGCTTCGGGGAAAATCATGTCGGCACCGGCCTCGATGCACGCGGCGGCGCGGTCCAGGGCCGACTCCAAGCCTTCCACCGCCAAGGCATCGGTACGGGCCATGATCACGAAACTGTCATCGGTACGGGCATCGACGGCGGCCTTGATGCGGTCGACCATCTCTTGCTGGGAGACGATTTCCTTGTTCGGACGATGGCCACAACGCTTGGCGCCGACCTGGTCTTCGATATGAATCGCCGCGGCGCCGAACTTGATCATCGACTTGACCGTGCGCGCCACGTTGAATGCCGAGGAACCGAAGCCGGTGTCCACGTCCACCAGCAGCGGCAGGTCGCACACGTCGGTGATACGCCGTACGTCGGTCAGCACGTCATCCAAGCCAGTGATGCCTAAGTCCGGCACGCCGAGGGAGCCGGCCGCCACGCCGCCGCCGGACAGGTAGATCGCCTTGAAACCGGCGCGTTTGGCCAGCAGCGCGTGGTTGGCGTTGATGGTGCCCACCACTTGCAGCGGATGCTCATTGGCGACCGCATCGCGAAAACGCTGGCCTGGAGTGCTGTTGCTCATGACTCACCTCGTTCAGTGGCGCTGTCCTGGAAATGACGCGCGATGTTGCGTTTGGAAGCGCCGATGTGCCGGCGCATCAGTAATTCAGCCAGTTCGCCGTCGCGGTCGGCGATGGCGTCCAGAATCCGATGGTGCTCGGCAAAGGCCTGGCGCGGACGGTTGGGCGTGGTGGAAAACTGGATGCGGTACATGCGCACCAGTTGGTACAGCTCGCCGCAAAGCATTTGCGTCAGGGTGCGGTTGCCGCTGCCCTGGATGATCCGGTAATGGAAGTCGAAATCGCCTTCCTGCTGGTAATAACCGACCCCGGCCTGGAACGCCGCATCGCGCTCGTGGGTTTCCAGCACCCGGCGCAGTTCGTCGATTTCTTCCAGGGTCATGCGTTCGGCCGCCAGGCGGCAGGCCATACCTTCGAGGGATTCACGGATTTCGTAGAGTTCCAGCAGCTCGGCATGGCTCAGCGACACCACCCGGGCACCGACGTGAGGCACCCGCACCAGCAGGCGCTGGCCTTCCAGGCGATGAATCGCCTCGCGCAGCGGCCCGCGGCTGATGCCGTAGGTGCGCGCCAGCTCGGGCTCGGAGATCTTGCTGCCGGGGGCGATCTCGCCTTTGACGATGGCGGCCTGGATACGTCGGAAGACGTTCTCGGAAAGCGTCTCCGAATCGTCTTGGGCCACCACCGGGGTTTCGAGCTGATCGAGCATATTGTCGACACCTTGCAAATCAATATGGCAAAAACTAACCAATAGCAGCGTTAACGTCAAAGAAAAAATCAATATTGTCGACAATCGTCTAATAAGCTCACCCGCCATAACCGCTCGTTTGAATGCGTCGTAGCGTCCGGCCAGCGGTGGCGTCAGAAAACCACCGTGCTAGAATGCCGCGCGATTTGCCGCTCTGCTTTTATAGGGAAGGCTGCCCAGGGAGCTTGTGCAGTAATGCCAGGGCCTGAACCGATAAACGGAACGCTGCGCACCAGGATCTATGACACTCAAGCCCTTCACCGCTGCTCTTTATTTCATGTGCCTGCCGGGGCTTGCCGTGGCGGGTGAAAAAACCGTGTACGGCCTCAACGAATACGCCGCCCTGCAGGGCATCGACCTGGAAGTCGCCGCCAAGCTCGACACCGGCGCCAAGACCGCCTCTCTCAGCGCCCGGGACATCAAGCGCTTCAAACGCAATGGCGAATCCTGGGTGCGGTTTTACCTGGCCATCGACGCGGCCCACTCGCACCCCATCGAACGTCCGCTGGCCCGGGTCAGCAAGATCAAGCGCCGCGCCGGTGACTACGACCCGGACGAAGGCAAGAAATACACGGCCCGGCCGGTCATCGAACTGGACATCTGCATGGGCTCGGCCCTGCGCAGCATCGAAGTGAACCTGACCGACCGCAGCGCCTTCCAATACCCGTTGCTGATCGGTTCCGAGGCGCTCAAGCGCTTCGATGCGCTGGTCGACCCCAGTCTTAAATACGCTGCCGGCAAACCCGCCTGCGCCAATGCCGCTCAAACCGCAGAGTAATTCCAATGCGCTCCCTTACCCTCCATCTGAAAATGCTGATCGCCATCCTGGTGGTGCTGGGCCTGTCGGTGACGGCCTATCAGATTTTCGTGCTCGGCATCCCGGTCACCGAAGACGCCACCGACGACTTGTGGAACATCGACGCCAAGGTCGAATTCGTGCCCAACGCCAAGGATCCGGTGAAGATCCAGATGTTCGTGCCGCCCCTGAGCCGCGACTACGTCAGCCTCAACGAAAGCTTCATCTCCAACAATTACGGGGTGGCGGTGAACCGGGTCGACGGTAACCGCAAGGTGACGTGGTCGGCCCGTCGGGCCAAGGGCAACCAGACCCTGTATTACCGCCTGGTGCTGACCAAGCGCTACAGTGCCGAGAAAACCAAGGTCAAGGGCCCGACCTTCCGCGACAGCATCGCCGTCGAAGGCCCGGAGAAACTGGCCGCCGAAGCCCTGCTCGCGCCGATCCGCCAGCATTCGGCCGACGTCGAGACGTTCATCAGCGAAGCGATCAAACGGGTCAACAACCTCAACGACGACAACGTCAAGCTGTTGCTGGCCGGCGACCCGTCCTCGGCCAACAAGGCGCGCATCGTCGAACTGGTGCTGTCCATCGCCCACGTGCCGGTGGAAAAGGTCCACACCATCCGCCTGGTGGCCGAGCAGCCGCAGACACCTGAACTGTGGCTGCGCAGCTTCAACGGCACCGACTGGCTGTATTTCAACCCGGACACCGGCGAACAGGGCCTGCCCACCGACCGCCTGCTGTGGTGGACCGGCGATGAAAACCTGATCACCGTCGATGGCGGCAAGAAAGCCACCGTCACCTTCAGCATGAACAACAGCGAAATGAACGCCATTCGCCTGGCCAAGCTGACGGACGAGAACACCGACGCCAACTTCCTCGAATACTCGCTCTACGGCCTGCCGCTGCAGACCCAGCAAACCTTCATGATCATGGTGATGATCCCGATCGGCGTTCTGGTGATCCTGATCCTGCGCAACCTGATCGGCCTGCAGACCCTAGGGACCTTCACCCCGGTGCTGATCGCCCTGGCCTTCCGTGAAACCCAGTTGGGCTTCGGCATCATCCTGTTCACGGTGATCACCACGCTGGGCCTGTCGCTGCGTTCGTACCTGGAGCACCTCAAGCTGCAGATGCTGCCAAGGCTCTCGGTGGTGCTGACGTTCGTGGTGGTGCTGATCGCCGCCATCAGCCTGTTCAGCCACAAGCTGGGCCTGGAGCGCGGCCTGTCGGTGGCGCTGTTCCCGATGGTGATCCTGACCATGACCATCGAGCGCCTGTCCATCACCTGGGAAGAGCGCGGCGCCGGCCACGCGATGAAAGTCGCCATCGGCACCTTGTTCGCCGCGTCCCTGGCGCACCTGATCATGAGCGTGCCGGAACTGGTGTACTTCGTGTTCACCTTCCCAGCGATCCTGCTGATCCTGGTGGGCTTCATGCTGGCCATGGGTCGTTATCGCGGCTACCGCCTGACCGAGCTGGTGCGGTTCAAGGCCTTCCTCAAGGCAGACTCCTGATGTTCGGCTTCTGGAAGACCTGGAAGGCCCTGGAAGCCCGGGGCATCATGGGCATCAACCGGCGTAACGCCGATTACGTGCTCAAGTACAACAAGCGCAGCCTGTACCCCATCGTCGATGACAAGATCATCACCAAGGAACGGGCCATTGCCGCTGGCATTCATGTGCCGGAGCTGTACGGGGTGATCTCCACCGAAAAGGAAATCGACAAGCTCGACGAGATCATCGGCGGGCGCACCGACTTCGTGATCAAGCCGGCCCAGGGCGCTGGCGGCGACGGCATCATCGTCATCGCCGACCGCTTCGAAGGCCGTTACCGCACGGTGTCCGGCAAGATCATCAGCCATGAGGAAATCGAGCACCATGTCTCCAGCATCCTCACCGGCCTGTATTCCTTGGGCGGGCACCGTGACCGGGCGTTGATCGAGTACCGCGTGACGCCGGACCAAATCTTCAAGAGCATCAGCTACGAAGGCGTGCCGGACATCCGCATCATCGTGCTGATGGGCTATCCGGTGATGGCCATGCTCCGGCTGCCAACCCGGCAGTCCGGCGGCAAGGCCAACCTGCACCAGGGCGCCATCGGTGTGGGCGTCGACCTCGCCACGGGCCTGACCCTGCGCGGCACCTGGCTGAACAACATCATCACCAAACACCCCGACACCACCAACGCGGTGGACGGCGTGCAACTGCCCTACTGGGACGGTTTCATGAAACTGGCCGCCGGTTGCTATGAACTGTGCGGGCTGGGCTACATCGGCGTCGACATGGTGCTGGACCAGGAAAAAGGCCCGTTGATCCTGGAACTGAACGCCCGGCCAGGCCTGAACATCCAGATCGCCAACGACTGCGGCCTGACCTTGCGCACCCACGCAGTGGAAGCCCACCTGGAAGAACTCAAGGCCCGCGGCGTTACCGAAACCGTGGAAGAGCGCGTAGCGTTTGCCCAGGCGTTGTTTGGGCATATTCCGCCGGTTGAAGGCTGAGGGCTGAAACTGAGGTTTGAAGTTTGCCCCTGTGGCGAGGGAGCTTGCTCCCGCTGGGGTGCGAAGCGCCCCCAAACCCGGCACCACGGTGCATCAGGCTGACCGCGTTCAACTGCCTGGGGGTTGCTGCGCAACCCAGCGGGAGCAAGCTCCCTCGCCACAAGGTATTCACACCCGAATATTTTCGACAGCCACTGACGTGCTCATCTCCGACATCCCCCTAGGAGCAAATCCTACAGGGGATTACAATCGCTCCCCCGCCTGAACGGCTGATCCGCCCCGCCCATGCCAACCTGCTCCGTATACCCGCTGCCCTACCACGCCAACCCCGCCGAGTACTTCGCGGCGATCCGTCATGCCCCCGGTAGCGTGCTGCTCGACAGTGGCCGGCCGAGTGCGGAACGCGGGCGTTACGACTTGCTCAGTGCCTGGCCGCTGGAACAACTGGCCGTGTTGCCCGACGAGAGCGGTAGCGATTTCCTGCAACGCCTGCGCATTCAGCTGACGCAGCTAGGTGACGCGGAACTACCGACCACAGTGCAATTGCCCTTTGCTGGCGGCGTGATCGGCTACTTGAGCTATGACTTTGGCCGACACCTCGAAACCTTGCCCTCCCACGCCAAGGACGACCTGCAACTGCCCGACGCGCGTTTTGGCGTGTACGACTGGGCGCTGGTCAGCGATCACCAGGCCGGCACCAGCCAATTGGTCTTCCACCCTCATTGTGGCGAAGACGAACGCCAGCGCCTGATCGCGCTGTTCAGCCAACCGACTGCGGCATCGGTTGGCGTCTTCAGCCTCGAAGGACCGATGACCCCCGACCTCAGCGCCGAAGCCTATCGACAGGCGTTCGAACGCATCCAGGCGTATATCCAGGCCGGCGACTGCTATCAGGTCAACTTTGCCCAACGCTTTCGCGCGCCCTGCCAGGGCGACGCTTGGACCGCTTACCAAGCGCTGCGGGCGGCGTGCCCAACACCATTTTCCGGCTTCCAGAGCCTGCCCGATGGCGGCGCCGTGCTGAGCCTGTCCCCCGAACGCTTCGTCAAGGTCAGCGAAGGCCAGGTGGAAACCCGGCCGATCAAGGGCACCCGGCCCCGCGGCACAACCCCCAGCGAAGACGCGGCCCACGCCGCCGAGCTGCTGGCCAGCCCCAAGGACCGGGCGGAAAACCTGATGATTGTCGACCTGCTGCGCAACGACCTGGGCCGCACCTGCCGCATCGGCTCGGTGCGGGTGCCGCAGCTGTTCAGCCTGGAAAGCTACCCGAATGTGCATCACCTGGTCAGCAGCGTGACCGGCGAACTGGCTGTGGATAAGGACGCCTTGGACTTGATCGCCGGCAGCTTCCCCGGCGGCTCGATCACCGGCGCGCCAAAAATCCGTGCCATGCAAATCATCGACGAACTCGAACCGACCCGACGCGGCCTGTATTGCGGCTCGTTGCTGTACTTGGACGTGCGCGGGGAAATGGACAGCTCCATCGCCATCCGCAGTTTGCTGGTCAAGGATGGACAGGTGTGCTGCTGGGGCGGCGGCGGGATTGTCGCGGACTCGGACTGGGAGGCCGAGTATCAGGAGTCGATTACCAAGGTGAAAGTGCTGCTGGAAACCTTGCAGAATCTCTGAACAACTCCTAGGCCTCACTGATCGTTCCCCCGCTCCGCGTGGGAATGCCGCCCCTTGGACGCTCTGCGTCCGCTTGTGACGCAGAGCGTCACTAGATGCATTCCCACGCGGAGCGTGGGAACGATCAACAACACGCTCTGGTTTACAAGCTGAGATTGCGGTTCGAGGCCTTGAGGAATTCCTGCTTCAACTCGGCAAACGTGTGCACCGCCGGGAATTGCGGGAATTCACGGATCACGTTCTCAGGCGCATGGAACAGAATCCCTGCATCGGCTTCGCCCAGCATCGTGGTGTCGTTGTAGGAATCCCCCGCCGCAATCACCCGGTAGTACAGGCTCTTGAAAGCCAGGACCGACTGGCGCTTGGGATCTTTCTGACGCAACTGGTAGCCGGTCACCCGCCCGCTGTCATCGGTAATCAAGCGATGGCAGAGCAATGTCGGGAAGCCCAACTGGCGCATCAACGGCTGGGAAAACTCATAGAACGTGTCGGACAGAATCACCACCTGGAAGCGCTCGCGCAGCCAGTCGACGAACTCGATGGCGCCGTCCAGCGGCTGGAGGGTGGCAATGACTTCCTGGATGTCGGAAAGCTTGAGGCCGTGTTCATCGAGGATGCGCAACCGTTGCTTCATCAGCACGTCGTAGTCGGGAATGTCCCGAGTGGTTGCCCTGAGGGAGTCAATCCCGGTTTTTTCAGCGAAGGCGATCCAGATCTCCGGGACCAGCACACCTTCCAGGTCGAGACAGGCAATTTCCACAAGACACTCCCATTTTTTCTGATGTTTATCGATTGAGCGAACAAAAGGCCTGCCGACTCTAGCCATTCGTCGAAGCCTGCGCAACGCACAGGAGCGCGCCAGCCCCGACAGCTTTTGTTACCATCAGCCCCATATAGAGCGCCCAGCGCCACCGACCTGTAGGAAACCGCCCTGATGAGCCCATCGTTCGACGTCGTGGAACTCGCCACGACCTATGCCAACAAGTCCCCCCAGGACATCCTCAAGCTGGCCTTCGCCGAGTTCGGCGACGACCTGTGGATATCGTTCAGTGGCGCCGAAGACGTGGTGCTGGTGGACATGGCCTGGAAACTGAACAAGAACGTCAAGGTGTTCAGCCTCGACACCGGTCGCCTGCACCCGGAAACTTATCGTTTCATCGATCAGGTGCGCGAGCACTACAAGATCGACATCGAGCTGGTTTCGCCGGACTACACGAAACTTGAACCCTTCGTGAAGGAAAAAGGCCTGTTCAGCTTCTACAAGGACGGTCACGGCGAGTGCTGCGGCATCCGCAAGATCGAGCCCCTGCGACGTAAACTGACCGATGTCCGCGCCTGGGCCACCGGCCAGCGCCGTGACCAGAGCCCCGGCACCCGCAGCCAGGTGGCGGTGTTGGAAATCGACACGGCGTTTTCCACCCCGGAGCGCACCCTGTACAAGTTCAACCCCCTGTCGCAGATGACCAGCGAAGAAGTCTGGGGCTACATCCGCATGCTCGAGCTGCCTTACAACAGCCTGCATGAACGCGGCTTCATCAGCATCGGCTGCGAACCCTGCACCCGCCCGGTGCTGCCAAACCAGCACGAGCGCGAAGGCCGTTGGTGGTGGGAAGAAGCCACGCAGAAAGAATGCGGGCTGCACGCCGGGAATATCATCAGCAAATCCAAGGCTTGAAAAAACCGCAGCACCGCGGAAGCCTGGGGCCGCTTTATTTTGCATCGAAAAGGACAGCTCATGCGAATTCTCGTGGTCAACGTCAACACCACCGAATCCATCACCCAGGCCATCGCCCGCCAGGCCCGGGCCGTGGCCGCGCCGGGCACCGAAATCGTCGGGCTCACGCCGCATTTCGGTGCCGATTCCATCGAGGGCAATTTTGAAAGTTACCTGGCGGCCATTGCGGTGATGGACCGGGTGATGTCCTACGACGAGCCGTTCGACGCGGTGATCCAGGCCGGCTACGGCGAGCATGGCCGCGAAGGTCTGCAAGAACTGCTGAACGTGCCCGTGGTGGACATCACCGATGCCGGCGCCAGTACCGCCATGTTCCTCGGTCACGCTTATTCGGTGGTCACCACCCTGGACCGCACCGTGCCGCTGATCGAAGACCGGCTCAAGCTGTCCGGCCTGTTCGACCGCTGCGCCTCGGTACGGGCCAGTGGTTTGGCGGTGCTGGAGCTTGAGCAGGACCCGCAACGGGCGATTGATGCCATCGTGCAACAGGCGGAACTGGCAGTGAGCCAGGACAAGGCCGAAGTGATCTGCCTGGGCTGCGGCGGCATGGCCGGGCTCGACGAGCAGATCCGCCAGCGCACCGGCGTGCCGGTGGTCGATGGCGTGACGGCGGCGGTGACCATTGCTGAATCGCTGGTGCGGCTGGGGTTGTCGACGTCGAAAGTGCGCACCTACGCGACGCCTCGGCCCAAGACCATCATTGGCTGGCCGGGGCGGTTTGGGCGGTGAGTTCACAGGCTTGGACCGAAGTGTCCCGAGTCGGTCTGGTGCCCCGCTCAAACCGCACTAAACCGCCGCGCCAACCCCTGCTCGGCAAACTGCTCGATGATGAAATCCACGAACGCCCGGGTCTTGCCTGGCAACAGCTTGTGTTCGGCGTAGTAGATGGAGATGTTGCCGTCGTCGACGTACCAGTCCGGCAGCACCCGCTGCAGTGCCCCGCTTTCCAGGAAGGGAACGGCGATCGGCATGCTCACCAGGCCGATGCCAAGCCCTTGGGTGGCCGCCGCGCAATCGGCTTCCGAATCGCTCATGGTCATGCGCGTCTTGAGCGTCAGCGGGCTGTGTTCCCGATTACGGCTGGTCAGTTGCCAGGAACGCACGCGCCCGGTTTGTGGTGAACGAATCAGGATGCCTTGATGCTGTGACAAATCTTCCGGTTCTGTCACCGCGGCATGGGTTTGCAGGTAGTCGGTTGACGCAACCAGCACCCGATGAGCCACCGTCAACTTGCGCGCCACCACGCCCTGGGGCAGCTCGAAACCACCGCCGATGGCGGCATCGAACCCCTGGCCGATCAGGTCTACCTGGCGGTTATCGAAATGCCAGTCCGGGTTGATCGCCGGATAACGTCGCAGAAATTCCCCCAGCAGCGGCACGACATACAATCGACCGAACGCCGTGCCCATGCTCACCTTCAGCGTTCCCGTCGGTTGCCCACCGGCGCTGGCCAGGTTGGCGACGGCGTTCTGGATGGTGTTGAAGCTGCTGCCGACTTCCCTCAGAAACAACTGGCCGGCTTCGGTCAGCCTCAAGCTGCGGGTGCTGCGCTGAAACAGGCGTACACCCATTCGCGCTTCCAGTTTGGCGACGCTTTTACCCACCGCGGCCGGGGTTACGCTCAGACGTCGCGCCGCCTCGGCAAAGCTGCCGACTTCGGCGCTGCGCACGAAGCATTCGATACTGTTGAAGGTCTCCATGAGCCTCACTCTAAACTTTTAGTTTAGACAGACTATAGCAATGACGGTCTACACAGCCCACGGCACCTTCTTGATACTCGCTCCATCACCGCGGCACCTCGCCCCGGCACTTTTTGGAGAACATCATGAATACCCAAGCACTGAACGGTAAAGTCGCCTTGATCCAGGGCGGTTCTCGCGGCATCGGCGCCGCCATCGTCAAACGCCTTGCCGCGGAAGGCGCCGCCGTGGCCTTCACCTACGTCAGCTCTGGCGCAAAATCAGAAGAACTGCAGAACGCCATCACCGCAGCGGGCGGCAAGGCCTTGGCAATCAAGGCGGACAGCGCCGACGCCGACGCCGTTCGTAACGCCGTCGCCGCCACCGTCGAAGCTTTTGGACGGCTGGATATCCTGGTCAATAACGCGGGTGTGCTGGCCATGGGGCCGCTGGATGAATTCAAACTCGAAGATTTCGACCAGACCCTGGCCGTCAACGTGCGCAGTGTGTTCGTCGCCACCCAGGCGGCAGCGCGGCACATGGGCGAAGGTGGCCGTGTCATCAATATCGGCAGCACCAACGCCGACCGCATGCCCTTCGCTGGCGGCGGGCCTTACGCCATGAGCAAAGCCGCGCTGGTGGGCCTGACCAAAGGCCTGGCCCGTGACCTCGGCCCACGCGGCATCACCGTCAACAACGTGCAGCCCGGCCCGGTGGACACTGACATGAACCCGGCCGACAGCGACTTCGCCTCCAGCCTGCTGTCGCTGATGGCTGTCGGGCGCTACGGCAACGTCGATGAAATCGCCAGCTTCGTCGCCTACCTGGCAGGGCCGGAAGCCGGTTATATCACCGGTGCCAGCCTGACCATCGACGGTGGTTTCGGCGCCTGATCCAGGCATAAAAAAAAGCCGGTCATGGCTTTAACCATGACCGGCATTTTGCTGTGTAGCGCGCCGGTGTCAGGCCCACTCTAACTCCGGCAAACCGCAAAGGCTCGGCTGGAACATTTTCAAGGAGCGGATGATCCCATCGGCGTGGGCGTATTTTTCATCCGCCATGGCCGAATCCGGAATGGCGATGGCGGTCATGCCGGCGGCTTTCGCGGCGGTTACGCCGAACGGCGAATCCTCGAACACCAGGCAATCGCGCGGATCGACACCCAGGCGCCGGGCAGCGGTGAGGAAGATATCCGGCGCGGGTTTCGCCGCGCCGACCTCGGGGTCGTCCGCCGTCACGATGAAGTCGAACAGCGCGAACCAGTCCCGGTGCAAGGTGGTTTTCAGTGCGAACGTAGGGCTCGACGAACTGGTGCCCACCGCAATCGGAACGTTGTGGGCTTTCAAATGCCGCACCAGCTCCTCCGCACCGGGCATCCCCAGGGCGTGAGGAAAGCGCTCGCGCATCAAGGGCTCGCGGATGACCAGGAACTCTTCGGGGGTGATCGGCAACTCCAGCGCCTGGACGACGTAATTGGCCAAGTCCGTGGCCCCACGCCCGATGATGTTCTGCTTGACGCTCCAATCGAACGTGCGCCCGTAGCGCTCGGCGATGATGGACGTGACCTCGGTGTAGATCCCCTCGGTGTCCAGCAACAGCCCATCCATGTCGAAAATCACAGCTTTGATCGGGCCAAACTCTTTCAGCGGTGTATTCATCGCATCTGATCCGTTATCAACACAACATTCCAGGGATGGCTCAGGTGCGGCCAGGGCAGCGTGTTCGCCTTAAAGGATTCAGCAGGATAACGAAGGGGGCTTGGAACCGGCAATGGGAAATCCATGGATGGGGTCGTGGCGAGGGAGCTTGCTCCCGCTCGGGTGCGCAGCAACCGTAGGATCGTGGGGGCTGCTTCGCAACCCAGCGGGAGCAAGCTCCCTCGCCACAGAAAGCGGATGGGTGTGAAGGGATGGTTATTGTCCCGAGCTGCCGGAGCCGCCCGACCCCGAGCTGCTGCCGCCCGAGCTGCCACCGCTGTCGCTGGTACCGGTTCCTCCGTTGGTCCCACCGCCGGCGTCGGCACCGCCCATCGTGCTGCCTCCACTCATCGAACCGCTACCCGTACCGGGGCTGGTGCTGCTGCCGTTGGCATCGCCGCCGTTCCCGCCGCTCACGGAGCCCGGGGGCAAGGCGTTACCGTTGGCACCGGAATTGGAGCCGGCCTCCATTTCTGAGGAAGGTGGCATCCCGCCCTTGTCCACGGGGGGCGTGCCGCCCGAAGATTCTGCCAAGGCAGCCAGTGAACTGAGCGAAAGAATCCCGGCGAGTGTCAGCGCTGTCATGTTGGACTTCATCATGGTGAGTCTCCTTTTCAAGATCCTTACCTGATGTGTGGCACGCGTGGCAGGACGATGGTGCCACTGAATCGACAGACGGGCCCGCGATCAGCTCGGCTTGCCGGAGGCATCGTCACCGGCGATGTCCGGGTCATCCGGGGTCGCTTCGACATCCTCATCGTCGCTGGGTACCTGCTCGACGCCCGCATCGTCATCGGGCGGACGTTGGTCGCGACTCAGGGAGTTGGTGGGCGAAGGCAGCGGGTATTCCGGGGTTTCATCCTCCTCGATCAAGGGAACCTGAGCGTCATCCATCAGGGACCCGGGGTCTTCATTGCCCGGGTCATTGACGACAGGCGTGCCCGAGGAGTCTTGTTCTTCCTGGCCTTGCGTTTGCGGCGTCATGGTACACCTCGCAATTGTTGATGGATGTATGTGTTCGAAGCGGGGGGATGGCAATCGTTCCGGAGATTTTGATTTGCCGTTTTTTTGGGGGGGCAGGTTGGAGTGTATATCCGTTTTTGTGGTAACGGCCGCTTATGGTTCCGCCGTTACGGCGGCTCGCTGGAAAGTGTCAACCATGTCCCCGCACACCCGTCAACCATGTGTCCGGTCCGTACACTTTCAACCAAAAGAAGCCCAAAAAAAGGCGCTTCCCATTTCTGAAAGAAGCGCCGTTTTTTCCAGATGAACAGCGTCACGGCACAAGGCCACGTCTCTTCATCCAAGCATCCGCTTAACGATGCTTTTTCTTGTGCTTGTACTTGCCACTGGAATGACGGTCGTTGTCATTGGACAGGTTGCTACCCAACGCGCCGCCCGCCGCGCCGCCGATGCCTGCGCCGATGGTGGAGCCGGTGGAGCCGCCCAGGCGGTTACCGACAACCGAACCACCGGCCGACCCCAAGCCACCGCCAATGGCCGCTTCGGTGCGGCTGCCCTTGCGAGCGCCCACCGCACTGCCGGCTGCGCCGCCAACGCCCGCGCCAATCGCGGCGCCGGTGCTGCCGCCCATCTGCTGGCCGACCACGTTGCCCAATACACCGCCCAGACCACCGCCGACCGCGGCGGTACCGTCGCCGGCAGCCATCGCGCCCTGGGCAACCACCAACCCCAGTACCAAGGTGGACAAAGTCAAACGCATGATAGAAACCTCAAAAATGCCGCATCGGGGAGAAATGGCCGGTGCGCGCGGGCGCGAGTTTACGCCAGACAGCGTCAGCCATGACGGTTGGACAACGAAACGGCGGTTTATTTTATGACAGGCAAAAAAAAGCCCGCTGGGGAAACGGGCAGGTACTGCTTTCTAACGGATGAGCTGAGAGTACGTACTTGCTTGTGAAAGAAACGTGAAAGAAATCGCCCGTTGAGAAAAGATGAAAAATATCTGCGTAGTGACCCCAGAAGCGGAACGCGGAGCGTCCCTGGCGACGTTCCCACCCAGGAGGGTAAAAACTGTCAAAAAAAAGGGCTGCTATGCAGCCCGGCGGGAGCAAGCTCCCCTACCATGATCCACCGTCACTTTCTGACCGGGACCCTGGGCAAGAACTTGGCCTTCTCCCCTCGCTGCACTTTGGCCACCTTTGTCCTGATGGACTTGATCGGCTCGTCACCGAAGTCTGCATGATAGGCCGACTGGCCACACTGCAACCCTTCATTGATCGGATACGCGGCAGTGTTCTCCTCGCTGTACGGTGCTCCCATTGCCTTTCCCCTTTCATCGAGGCCCATACCGGCAACAACCGATTGCCTGAAAATATCGACCTTCACGACAATGAGACTAGTCGGTCATCAACAGACTGTTGATTCAACAAAGCCCTTGGCCGACGAATGGAACTCACTGTTTCAATAAGGAAACACTCATTCAGCCCCCAGTATCGTCCTGTTTAAAACCCGGGAAACCTGATCGGCCGAATAGGGTTTGGACAAGAATTCAAAGCCCTCATGGCCGCTGTGGGCCAACTCTTCGCTGTAACCAGAAGTCAGCACCACCGGCAAATCCGGGCGCCGCTGGCGCAGTTCCCTGGCCAGGGCAATGCCGCTGATCCCCGGCATCATTACGTCAGAAAATATCGCGTCGAATGCCATCGCATCCGGGCCGACCATTTCCAGCGCTTCTTCGGCGTTGGTCGCCCAGGCGGTCTCGTAGCCCAGGTCCTGAAGGATCTGGTTGGCAAAACGCCCCACCTCCAGGTTGTCTTCCACGATCAACACCCGACGCTTGCCCTTTTCCGGCAGCAGATGCGTGTGTTCTTCCCGGACAGGCTCATGGCTTTTTTCGGGCGCTACTTCCGGCAGGTACAAGGTGAACACCGTGCCCTCACCCACCACGGTCGAGACATCGACGTTGCCACCGGATTGCTTGGCAAAGCCAAACACCTGGGACAAGCCCAGCCCCGTGCCCTTGCCCACCTCCTTGGTAGTGAAGAAGGGTTCGAAGATGTGCTCGAGCACTGGCGAGTCAATACCGGTACCCGTGTCCGCCAGGGCAATGGCAGCAAAGGATTGCCCGGCCCCGGCATGACCACGGATCGGCGGCATGCCACCGCCGCAACTAAGCCTAAGCCACAACGTGCCCTGGCCATTCATGGCATCCCGGGCATTGAGGGCTATGTTGATCAGCGCGGTCTCGAACTGGCTCAGATCCGCCCGGATGTAACAGGGCCGATCGCACAACTCGACGTGGACCTGGATCCGCGCCCCGGTGACGGTTTGCAGCATGTCCCCCAGGCTCTGCACTTGCTTGCCCACATCGATGACTTGCGGCTTCAACGGCTGGCGCCGGGCAAACGCGAGCAACTGGCTGGTCAACTTGGAGGCGCGCTCCACGGTTTCGGATACCGCCGTCATGTAGCGTTGCCGACGCTCCTCGGACAGGCTGGGCTTGCGCAGGAAGTCGACCGACGAGCGAATGATGGTCAGCAGGTTGTTGAAGTCATGGGCCACGCCGCCGGTGAGCTGGCCGATGGCTTCAAGTTTTTGCGATTGGCGCAGCGCCGCTTCGGTCTGTTTCAAGCGCGTGGTGCGCTCCTCGACCCGTTCTTCCAGCGTCGCGTTCAATTCGGCCAGGGCCGCCAGGCCTTCACGCACGGCAGCGTCGGCACGGGCGCGCTCGATGTGGGCCCAGGATCGCTCGGTGACTTCCATCAGCAGCGCCAGGTCGTTGGATGACCAGACCCGCGGCGTTTTATCGTGGATCGCCATCAACGCGGTCAATCGGCCGCCCTTGATCAACGGCACGCAGATGGTGGCCGCGATGCCAATGGCCTGGAACGTCGCTGCTTCCTCCGGCGCCAGTTCCTTGAGGTTATCGTTGATCACCAGCGGCTTGCCGGCCCGCAGGTTAGTGACCGCCAGTCGGCCAAAATCAGCCAGTCGATAATGCCCAAGGATATGGGGCGACCCCACCCTGGCCCAATCACCACGAATGGTGAAGCCGTCTTCGTCCTCATCCATGTCTGCGTAAGCACAATTGGACAGGTTCAGGTGCGCCGCCAGGATCCGTGTGGTGGCTGCCATGATGCTCTGCGGGTCGGTGGCATTCGCCACGGCATTGCCGATGGCATCGAGCACCGCCAGCCGCTGGGTCATGAACACCGTGGAAGTGGTCTCGGTAACCGTATCCAGCATGCCCACGACCTTGCCGAACTGGTCACGGATGGGGCTGTAGCAGAACGTGAAATAAGCCTGCTCGGGACCGCCGCCGCGCTCGATGACCAGGGGGAAGTTCTCTATAAAGGTCGCTTGCCCATCGAAGGCCGCGCGCACGATCGGCCCGATATCGCTCCAGACCTCCCGCCACACCTCATCGAACCGCCGCCCCAGCGCCTCGGGCTTGCTGCCAAGGATCGGCAGGAACGCGTCGTTGTACAACGTGATCAGGTCCGGCCCCCACACGATGGCCTGGGGAAAATGCGAGGCAAGGCTCAGGGCCACGGTGGTCTTCAGCACATCAGGCCACTGCGAAGGCGGCCCGAGCGGCGTGTCCCCCCAGGGATGGCGCCGAACCCGTTCAGCCATTTCTCCAGAGCTCTGAAGCCAATCTGTCATTGCGTTCGATCCTTCTGAGACGCCAATACCAACGAGGGGGAAACGCTTATGACCCCAAGCAGGGCCGTATTATCCCGCGCCGGATGGGAATGCGCGATTGGATTGTGGGAGGCGTCGGGGGGCAAATGGGGGGTAATGGGCAGATACGGGCGGTGAGGCTACAGAAATATCCTACATATCGTTGGGATTTAGCCCGATGTAAGTGAGGGGCTTGCTCAGTTGTAAGACATATAGCTCAGATACTTACGGCTGTGGCAACGTCCTACACATGATTGGGAATCCCCTTCGCTATCAATCCCTTGCGTATTTTTTGCGGCGGTGACTATAGTCTTCGCGTCGCCCAGATGGCGACCGGGTTTGGCGACTCGATTGACACAATTGCAACGGTGTTTTCTGCTGTGGCAGAAGCACACTCGTGCTCACAGAAACTGCTTTATGGCAGCTGTGCGCGGGAGACCTTCGGGTCTGCCGGCTCCTTGTGTCTCCGGTTCGCCAACCTGCGTACAGCTGCCACCCTTTGTTTGGCGACAAAGTGTGGCAGTTCATTCATGACACAAGGAATTGATATGAACCGATATATGGGCCTTACCAGCAACGCCGACGATCAACCCCTCTACGTCGATACCACCGCCCCGCTACACATCCTGCTCGACTCAGCCGCCTATCGAATCCGTGCCGCCACCCAATTCCTGGAGAATCTGGCGATGCGTGATGAATTGACCATCGATCCCGCAACCCTTCAGGACCTCGCACAACTGTGCTGCATCCCACTGCGTGATGGGTGCGACGTGATGGATGTGATTGCCCGAAGATTGGATGCGGCACCGGCAGGTTCCCCCCTATAAGCCTGCCCGCCGACAACCTGTGGCGAGGGAGCTTGCTCCCGCTGGGCTGCGCAGCGGCCCCAAAGACTTTGGCGCGGCGAACCAGGCAAATCACACCAGCCGGTTTCAGGACTGCTGCGCAGTCCAGCGGGAGCAAGCTCCCTCGCCACGGGGTTTTGTACGGCGTGATTGATGGTGGGCTATTCGGATTGGTCAGCGTCGGGCAGACCTCTTCATTGGCAACGCGGACTTTTTAATGCTAAACCTCATGACACCGCCAGCACCAAAGCTGTGAACACACAACTGTGGCGAGGGAGCTTGCTCCCGCTGGGCTGCGCAGCAGCCCCAAAGACTTTGGCGCAGCGAACCAGGCAAATCGCATCCGCCGGTTTCAGGACTGCTGCGCAGTCCAGCGGGAGCAAGCTCCCTCGCCACGGGGTTGTGTACGGCGTGATTGATGGTGCGCTATTCGGATTGGTCAGCGTCGGGCAGACCTCTTCATTGGCAACGCGGACTTTTTAATGCTGAACCTCATGACACCGCCAACACCAAAGCTGTGAACACACAACTGTGGCGAGGGAGCTTGCTCCCGCTGGGCTGCGCAGCGGCCCCTTTTGTAAGCGCTGCGCACTCAAGCGGGAGCAAGCTCCCTCGCCACCGGTGCATCGTCGACCTGAACTACTCGACAATCCCGTTATAAACAACAGTCGCAGCGCCTTCCTTCTTGACCATGAGCTTGTTCCCTTCCGCCATGGCCTCGACCAACTCAGAACACCCGTCCACTTCACGCTTGCCATCAACGCGCTCGGCCTGGGTGTCGAAACTGAATACATAGGTCGACGCCGGGCAAGCATTGCCACCCTCCCCCGTGGAAACCACCAGAACATACTTGTTCGGACCAAACGTATAAGCCTTTTCAATCGTCACATAACCGGTGTACTCGGCCTGCTCGACGATGGATTCCATGACGTTCATCACACCCGCTCGCGATTGGTAATTCAGCGCAGTTGCCATCGCCTCAGTCTGCGTCGTGAAAGGTCCGGCACGCTCGGTATTGACGGGCAGCGGTTGATAGGCAACACCCGGAGGCGCGGGTGGTGCGGCTTGAGTCTTGGCGGTGGTTTTTGCAACAGGGCTTCGCTGGAGCTGAGGGCTGTCGCATTGGCCGTTTTTGCAGATGAAATCGCCCTGACAATCGATATCTTCCGAACACTGGTTCGTTTCTTCGAAGGTGCTCTGGTCGGCGTTGGCGTAGCCGATGACGGCCAGTGTCAGGAGGGTGCAGGCGAACAAACGCTTCATCAGTGAAGTCCTTTTCTTGGATGGTGGCTGGATGATAACTGCAAACCTACCGGGATTGTCTCTGGTCGCCGTCCTTTACCAATGTCGGGTGGTCCCACTTTGGTTTACAGACTAGCCTTCCAAATGCCCGCCCAAGGACGAACCATGGCTGACCACAAACAACTCCACCAAGACGGCTACGCCCTGCTCCGTCAAGCAATCCCGAACGAGTGGCTGGCCGACCTTCGTGCCGTGTTCGATGCAGGCGTGCGACCGTCGGACCAATGGCCAGTGCCCCGCGGCATGGACTGGCGCTATTCGATGCTGGACGATGATTCAAAGATTCAGGCCGTGTGTCGCCTACCCCAGCTACTGGCTGTGGCAGGTGAGTTGATCGGCGAGCGGTTCTTCCTCTCCCAAGTGGAAGGCCGCGAGCCCCTGGCGGGTAACGGTCACCAACAACTGCACCGCGACTTGTCAGCCCAACGGCCAGGCGACATCGTCATCGCCCTGGCTTTCTTCGACGATTACGGCCCCGAAAACGGCGCGACACGGATCGTCCCCGGCAGCCACCGCCCCGAGCCGGATGCCCCGCCCTTCGACTTCAATGACGAGTCAGGCGCCATACAGCTTTCAGGCTCTGCCGGTGACATCCTGGTGTTCGATGTCGATCTGGTGCATGCAGGCAGCCTGAACGTGATCGGTGCACGCCGTCGTTCCATTCTGATCAGCTATTTCTCGGAGTCGCTCTACGCGTCACACTTGGAAACCGTGGCGCTGCGCAATATTCGTATGGACACCAGCGACCGATTCGCACCGTCGGAGTTTGCTTTCGGGGACTAGTTTCTCGGGTTGATGAAAATCATGCGCAGCGGTTCGAATCTGAGCTTTAATGCCCGTGCTCATCGCCCCCCATTCGTCTAATCAAGGAAGAAACGACATTGAAAACAGCTTTCGGCGCCCTGTTGTTGGCCTGCCTGACAACAACCGCATTGGCTGGCGAGAACCCCATCGGTTTCCAATCTTCCACCCTGCCGGATCCGCACAATGGCCGCGCACTGGAGATGGTCGTCTGGTACCCCGGCGCAACGACCGAAACCGCGCAACTGATCGCCGATAACGCGGTATTTGTCGGCGCGTCTGCCGTGCGTAACGCGCCGCCAACGGCCGGCGAACATCCATTGGTGGTGCTCTCTCACGGATACAGGGGTAACTGGAGCAACCAGATCTGGCTGGCCAGTGCGTTGGCCCAGAAGGGTTACATCGTCGCCGCCGTCAACCACCCCGGCAGCACCACCCATGACCGCAGCCCCCAAGCGGCGGCGCAGTTATGGCTGCGGCCCGTTGATCTGCGTCGAGCCATCGATGCGGTCACGACCCAGCCTGAAAAATTTGGCCGGGTGGCCAATGGTCGAATTGCAGCCGTGGGCCATTCACTCGGAGGCTGGACGGCCCTGGAGATCGGCGGCGCTCGCTTCGACCCAGAGCGCTTCGCCCAAGACTGTAAAACCCACCCGCAGCTAGCCAGCTGCACCGTTTACGAACAGATGAACCCCGCCAGCACCGCTGAATCAAAGGCCGAACTGGCCGCCGCTTGGCGCGATAAACGCGTCACTGCGGTGGTGACATTGGACCTCGGCCTTTCACGGGGCCTGACCGATAAAAGCTTGGCCGCGCTGCCTGTCCCCGCTCTGGTGATCGCTGCCGGAGTACCGTCGCAAGAACTTCCCGCTGAGTTGGAATCTGCCAACCTGGCCAAGCGCCTGCCCCCAGCGTCTAGCCGTTACATCGAAATCAGCGATGCGAGCCATTTCAGCTTCATGTCGATGTGTAAACCCGGGGCGGAGGAAATGCTTGAGGAGGAAGTGCCGGGGGATGAGATCATTTGTCGGGATGGTGATGGCGGTCGTGCTCGGGAGGTGATTCAGCAGCAGGTCGCATCGCTGATAGCGGAGTTTCTGGCGCAATCACCTGCAGACAAAAAAGGCAGTTTGTAACCGATCACCTGCGCAGTGTTCGAACTATCCTTTACGCCTCCACCCCAAACGGAATTCGCCAAGATGTACCTGCGCTCAAGCGTATTGTGCCTGTGCCTTTTCAGCAGCCTGAGCCAGGCCGCTGTCAACTGTTCTGCCCTGGCGGAAAAGATCTCCGGAACGGTGCCTGAGTTTCATCCGTCAGTGCAAGGCAAGGTCATTGGTACCGGGCGCCTGTATTTCCACGAAGCGCCAGATGAAGCCTGTGCCAATAAGAAGATTTTCGTAATACCCGGCGACTCTCTCACCGTTTACTCCAGCCTTGAAGATGAATCGTGGCTGGAAGTGAACTTCATCGCCAAGAGCGGCGACGACTATACCGGTTGGGTAAAGGCTGATCGGGTCGAGATTGGCGCACCTTACGGAGCGCCACCGGAAGATGTCGAAGATGAACCGGCGGGTGATGCCCAATAAATACCTTTTTCATTTTTGAAGCGCAGGAGAAACGATGACGGGTTCGCCAGAAGAGAACGGTCTATTCACGGCCAGCACACACGGCGACCTAGACGCGGCTGATGTCACGGGTTTCGACGCCTGGGCTCGCGTCTGGGCGGAGCTTGGCGTCGTACGCGTGTCACGCGAGACATACGAAGAACCCATTCGACACTACTGCGAGCCGCACCGCGCCTACCATAACCTCCAGCATCTGAAGGAATGCCTTCAAGTGCGCCGATTCGTCAACGCGGCGTGCCAGGCCCCCGCCGAAATCGACCTCGCACTATGGTTCCATGATGCGATCTACGACCCCCTTCGCAGCGACAACGAACTGCGCAGTGCGCAATGGTTGGACCACGTGGCACGTGATAGTGGCCTGGGCGATGAAACGAGACACAGGCTTTACAACCTGATCATGGTGACGCGACACGACGGCGCCCCGGCATCGACAGACGAAGCGGTGTTGGTGGACACGGATCTGGCGATCCTTGGAGCGTCGTTCGAACGGTTCGAGGAATACGACCAACAAATTCGCCGCGAGTACCAATTTGTGCCCCTGCCGGTGTACCGCCAAAAACGGCGCCAGGTCCTTGAAGGCTTCCTGGCGCGCGAGCGCATCTATACGACTGCGGCGTACTTCGACGCATTCGAGCAGCAGGCACGCGCAAATCTTGCACGCGCCATCGAACGTCTCGACTGAGGACTGGATTCAAGCGGCGAAGGGATAACTTACTCCCCTGACTGCACGCTCTTCATGGCTTCGAGAAGCTGGCCCTCAAAGTACTCGCTCCCATCTCGTTCCTGCTCTTTTATGCGGCGCTTTGCTTCTATAAGCATCTACGAAGCATCTGCGTGACAGCGATGTCCTGATTCAAAAAAGTGGCAACCATCAGGTCGGTCAAATTTGCTAAGGGGTATCCCAGACCGCCCTGCAACGCTGCATCAGACCTGTAGGTGAATCCCCACATCACGGACCCAAAAAATTTGAGATTGTAAGATTCGAATTCATGGACCGACCTCTGAAGAAATCGAAGGGTGGGTCATTTCGCATGACCAGAAGATAGCTAAAAAACGAGATCGGATGACTACTTTTGGCCGATTGCGAGCCTTAGCGATAGGCAGCATACGGCCAAAAGCGGTCAGTGGATTTAGGGTGCTTGCACCTCTAGCTGTAGCTTTGTAGGATCCTGCGAGCGCACCGACAATGGCGGTTCACATGGACAGCACGTCAAGTTTGGAAATCGAGGGCGTTGATTTAAATTCCAGACTTCGATTACGCTGCGATCAGATATGGAGATTCTTCTACTTTGAATTATGGACAAGCTGTAGCAGTCGTCGAAGCCTTTCAAAATCTTGCACACAGAATTGACATTGAATTTCCAGAACGCCTCGCAGCACTCATGGGAATTGCGCATACCCCCCCTTCAAAGGCTGCACTGAGTAGCCTTGTAGATTTTCACTGGCTCGATGCCGAAGAAGCAGAACGAGAAATCAATGAGTGGCTTAACCCTGATGACCAGCAAGGTCGAACCTTTCTTCCCTTTGCGGCTACAGGCGGCGGTGAGCCTTACTGCCTGGTTCGATTGGAAAACGGGACTTCGGGGATTGCTCAGGTACTTCATTTTGCTCAGCCATCCCCACTTACCCATGCCGATATCTCGTCGTTCGTGACAAGGGAATACGTGCGCGTCGCTACGGACTTATCTTGGCTACCGCCTCAAATGGACTTCAGTATCGCACTGAAAAGTGAAGTGGCATTGATCGAAACGGCTTTGCTGCCCGCAGACTATGCGCTTCTTCAGGCCCTGTTTAGTCGACAGTGTGTCGCCATAAATTACCAGGCTGGCCCTCGAGGCATCTCGAAAATTGTCAAAGCCTTCATCTCTCAAGAAGAAGAGGAATCGTTAGCCGCCCGACTACGCCATCCGAACCCAACCGAGTTCGAAGCTCTTCGTGCTTGGATGCGGTGAATGTGTGTCCACTAGGAACCGAGCCGGCTAACACTCGCAACTTGCCAATATCCGCTTTGGGTTGTTGCTCGTCCCAATAGACAGCAATCGGCCATCAGCGGCCTTGGGCTGAAGTCGTAGACGACGGTGGTTGTCTCGCGGAGTACAGCCCCTACGATTGGCACCGGCAGAACAGCAAAAACCGGCGCCCCCCTTGCCCCCCTGCTACGTGTGTCCAACGGTGTGTGGTACTGAGCGAAGGCGGGGCGAAACGGCATATGCTGTTGGTACCGGTCTTGAAGCGCTAGGTCTCACAGTTGATCTGCCGCCTGACGGGCGAAGCCCCCGCAATTCTCTGCCGATCAGCATTTACCTGATCGAGCATCAGGACCCGCGACTGGCCTATTGCAAAGAGGCGGCGCAGATCACTTGCCTTGCGCTACTCAATCAAGTGAACCGAAGTTCCGGTGCTGGTGCACGTTCGTTGGCTGCGTGTTTCAGGCTCCAATCCTCAGTCATCACGTTTACCTGACCAACACTTTATCAATTTCCTCAGCCAGGGACCTGGGTATGGGCGTATCGGCGTACACCCGAGCCATCTCCATTGGATCGATCATTGGCGTGGTCACCCCGTCGAGGGAAAAACCGCCGACCACATAACGTGCGAAGGTCGGCGACGCCGGGTCTTCGTCGATCTGCCAATACCCGTCATACTGTGTCGCCAGGTACTCGCCGATGTAGTAACCGATACGAGTAATGAACCATACACGGTTGGCCTGGCTAATCACTGCACTTCGAAAACCGCTGTCCAATTGAGCCAAAAAACTCCAAGGAGTGTTCAAGACCTCGTGAGGTTGTTCAAACCCCAAGCTGCTGCAGAAATCATGGAGCACCGGCAGGCGCTCGGACGTGAATGCTGCGAAACCAGCCTTGCGACGCGCCAGCAATTGCTCGTCTACCCCTTCAAAATTATCCATGCAGCCCTCATCAACCAACTATGAATAAGCACATCAATTTTATTTTACTCCAGCCTCCTTGATTACTCTTGAGATGGCGAAGCTTCCAAAATATCCATCGTGGCTCATAACCTTTGAGCCACCCCGGTTTTTTTCAAATAATGACTGACCGCTTTTGTCCGAAAGCGGTCAGTCATGACCGGCTGCTTTCGATCCAAAAGGGGCCTACTGTTACACCCATAAAAGCGAAATTCACCCACCACTCAGCCTTCAAATCAACCGATCCACAACCCTCGCATTCCACAATTCCCGATACCGCTCCCGCCAGCCCGGGCTCCCCTTATCCAACCACTCCAACGTCGCCTCAATACTCTCAGGGCTGATCATGAAGTGATTGATATGCTCCTGGATCCGCTCTTCCGATAAATGCAGCGAATCCAGATAGCCATTGAAAGAATCCGCCAGCACCACGTACTCATCGCCCTGCTGGCGGCGCCCAGTCCAGGCAGGTAAGCCCGCCACCATCGCCGCCACGTCCTGGCGCCCTTCCCGCAGGTCCAGCAGCAAGATACTCGCGCCGCCGTCGCGACCGATCGGCAGCAATCCCGTTGCAGGGAAGCCGGGCTGCGCACGCAGTTGCTCCAGTTCGAAGGGGTTGGATTCATACTCTTTGTCCGGGTCCAGCCCGTACAGTGAAAAACTCAGTAGCTCCTCGTCGCCATTGGCCAGGGTCGCCAGCACATCGTATTCCACGTAGGCGCCGTTGCAGGTCTTGAGGAATTGGCGATAGTCGTCCGGCAAGCGGGCACCCAGGCGGGCTTCCAGTTGCGCGATGGCGCGGTCGGTGGCGCCTTCACGGGTATCTTCGAGGATGAGTCCGCGGTAGTCAGTCATTGTTGTCTCGAAAAGGTATTGGGACCCTAGAGGTCTTGAAACACACCGCGTCGCACAATCAGTCCGACGCATCGATAACAAGCGGCAAGTGCTGCGCTCACTCGCTGGCCAGATGTCTCTCGATCAGCCTCGCTGCCTCATCTGCGTGAGTAAAGCCCAGGTTGTGATCGGCGCCAGGGAAAACGTGCAGTTCAGCGCGGGGCAACAGTTGGGCAAGGTACTGGCCGACGCGAACGGGACTGATCGGATCAGCGTCGCCCCAGAGCAGCAGGACCGGCATGCGCAACTCGACCAAGCGGGATGTGAGGTCGGTGCGGTCGTCGAGAAACCAACTCGGCAGTGTCGAGTTGGCCGCCGCAAAATCCGGGCGCCAGTCGTATGCGCCCAGCGCCGACATGTCCACCCCGCCCGAGGTGACGGTCAGCACCAGGTGGGTGATCAGCTCAGGGCGTTCAAGTGCTGCGAGCACCGCGACGATACCGCCCATGGATTGCGCCACAAGCGCTGTGGGTTGGTCGATCTCGGCCAGCACACGCGCCACCAGGTCACTCATGCCGGTCACGCCAGGCATGGGCGGTGTGTCTCCAAAGCCGGGCCAGCCGATATGAACTGGCTGCGCCAGGTGGGCCAAGCGCTCAGCCACCGGATGCCAGAATTGGGTGTTGCCTGAGGCGCCGGGCAAGAAGATGAGTTTGGCGGGGGATGCGGTCACGGGTTCGTCCTTGAAAATGGGATTGAAAGAGTCAGCAGGAGGCCAAAGGGATACCAGCAGGTTCAATGACCGGCTCCAGCCTCACACCACACTCGCCCGATGCAGGCTGCTCATATGCCCAACGCCCGCCGCCTTCAAACGACTCACCAGATCCTCCCGCGCCGCTCGCCCTCCCGAACGCACGTATTCCAGCTCCGCCGCCGTAATCAATACCACCGGCACCAATCTGACCGGAGACAAGGGCATGTCATCCAGTTGGGTAGGAAAATCCGGTGCCGGGGCGCCGAGCAGAACGCCGGTGGAGTCGTCATCGGTCACGAAGAGCTTGGGCAGTTGATCGCTCATGTGATGGGATTGGCTCAGCCCGGGAAGCTCAAGGGATAGCGCCCCGTGCTGGTCGAGTTGATGGGTGATGCCGCCCGCGTCGGCCACCGTTTTGGCGACGTGCTCCAACAACTCGAATGCCCAGCTGCGTTTGAACGGATCGACCTCTCCCACGGGGCCATAGGCGTGCTCGGGGATATTCGCGGTTTCGACAAACAATTCCATCTCGAAACCGTTGCCCATTCCTTCCGTATCATCGAATGGATCGGACAGGCCTTCAGTGGCGAGGATGATCGCGTCGCCACGGCGCACCACGCGGTAGGCCTGGCGGGTCGAAGGCCAGTACGGGCCGCCGGAAAAGGTCGGGCTGATCAGGTAGGCAAGGACATCCCGCTCGACCGTGCCGACAGCGCTCCAATGACGATCCAGGCACGCTGCGCCAGCTTCCCGGACGGCCAGATTGGCGGCCTCAGCCTCGGTCAGGTCGCCAAGCTCATGGGGTTGCGGTGCAGGCTGGTCGTCTTGGGTTTCAGGGGCTTTCGATGAGCCGAAGAGCTTCTTGAAAAAATTCATGGGCGTTCCTTGCTGGTTTTTCGCTGAGCCTCATCTGTGTCAGCATTCGCTGATCCAAGGGCAGGCGTTGGGCGCATTGTGGCGTGTTGGCGTTGATATGAAAACGCGGGCAGGCACTTGCGGGCAGTTTCAACGAAAGGCGTGACAATCAGGCTATACACCGTCAGGTAACGCGCGTGGTCCTGTTCTCCGGTGCCGAAATGCAAGTGCTCGGGCTGCGAGCGGGTGACATAGAGCGTGCCGAACATCCAGTCCCACAGCGACAGGTTGACTCCGAAATTGCGATTGAAATGGCGCGGTGCATCGCTGTGGTGGATCTGGTGCTGGGCCGGACTGTTCAGCACATGTTCCAGCACCGGGCCAAAGGACAACCAGACATGGGTGTGACGCAAGTTGGCCGCCAGGCTATTGAAGATGAACACCAGGTACGTCACACCGAACAACGTGTAGCGGCTGATCTCACCACCACAGACATACCAGAAGCCGCCCGCGAAGAGGCCCATGCAGGCGGTGATGCCGAGCTTCTCGACGATCTTTTCCACAAAATGCACCCGACTGGCCGTAGCCGGCACCAGCACTGGCGCCGAGTGATGCACCTTGTGAAACGCCCAGAGCCAGCGCGAATGAAACGCCCGGTGCGCCCAGTAGTGGACGAAATCCTTCACCAGGAACACCCCCAGCCCATAGAGCAAGGCGAGCGAAAGGTTCTCCCCCAGACGCGGACGCGCGCCCCAGAGGTTGCTGAAAAAAGCCAGGTAATCCCCGGAGCGCAGGATGTACGGATCAACCAGATGAACAATGGGCAACACCAAGGCAATCTTGAGAATCGCCCGGACGAAGTAGTAGCGATAGTCCAGCAGTGCCGAACGGTGCAGATGCACCTGATTGCCGCCAATGAATTGCCAGAACGAACGGGCATCGGTCAGGCCGCGGTGTTTTCTGAAACGGAACAGGCCATAGGCGACACCGTAGGAGGCGCAGAGAAACAAGACCCCGAGGCGGCCGTTCAGGTTGAAAATGCCGAGGAACTGCTGGGTGACGGGTTCGATTACCCATGCGCCCAGGTGTTGATAGACAAGGGAAAACGCATCCACGAACGGCCGCTCTCTGTCGAAGGAACGGCATTGTAAATCAGTCGCGTTGGGATGGGCTTGGGTTTTCAGGCATTTTCTGGGAGACCGCTCAAAAGAACCCAGGGGCGGCCCGATCTAACACGACGCATATGGATGAGTGCGGTTCTACGATTATCTGGAGAAACTCGCTCTTCGACAGCAAAGGGCAAAAAGCCCAGCTTTGGATAAAGCAGCAAGCCCGCCGTATTTTCATTGAAACACGATACCTGCACCTCAGTGGCGTCATAGCGGTCGAACGCCAAGGCCGTCATCGTTTCCACAAGAAAACTGGCAACGCCTTTGCCTCGCGCCTCTTGGGCAACGATGACATTGCCGATACAGCAAACCCCATCTTTTTCGGCCCGATAGAAGTTCGCAAAACCAACGACACGGTTCCCAGCCTCGATGACCGTCGAATCGAATCGTTGGGCGATAGCCTCAGCCAACTGAGCCTCAGTCAGAGGGTATTGGGCTTTCGGGAACATATGGAACAGTTCCCGAGCGTCCTGCGCAAAGTTACAGAGGGTCTTGATGTCATCAGCCATCACTGGCCTGCTTTGCAATATCATTGGGCGTCCTTGATATCTATGTACTGGGTGCCTTGGCTCACCTGATTTTGCTCAAACATCTGTCGGGGCGCCAGGACCGGACCGATTCCAAAAGGATGAATATGACATTGACGGTCGAACGTTTGGTCAGGATAGCAATGGCCAATCCAATCAACGCGCAAATCACCTCGCGCTTACCCTCACTCGGTTTGAATCAATGCATGCTCACCGCTGGCTGCCTGTTCCAAGCCGTCTGGAATCATCAGTCACAACGGCCACCGGCTTGGGGCGTGAAGGATTACGACGTTTTTTACTTCGACCCTGATCTGTCTTGGGAAGCCGAGAACGAAGTCATCAACGCCGCCCAGCGTGTCTTCCAGGACCTCGACGTCAACATCGAGATCAAGAACCAGGCTCGCGTCCATCTTTGGTACGGTCGGCGGTTTGGCAAGCCTTATCCTCAACTTCAGTCGGCCAGGGATGGCATTGATCGTTACTTGGTTGCCGGTACGTGTATTGGACTGGATGTTGAGACCGGTGAGGTCTATGCGCCCTATGGCCTGGACGACGTCGAGCAAGGTGTTCTTCGTATCAATCCAAAGAACCCCCAGCCCGATTTGTTCGATGAGAAGGCGAAAAGTTATCAGGCTCGCTGGCCGTGGCTCAGGATTATGGAGAAATGATGCAAACCGCCATAATCCTGTGGCGAGGGAGCTTGCTCCCGCTGGGCGGCGAAGCCGCCCCCAAACGGTCTTCCAGACAAACGGCATCAACCAGTCTACGACGGCTACGCCGTCGAGCGGGAGCAAGCTCCCTCGCCACGGAACGTGTTGCAAATCCCTGCTCCAGGATTGAAACACCTACCGACTCAGCCCTGACTCATCATCCCCGAAAAACTCACTTCCACCGGCCCGATAAGAAAGACCGCGCCCACGCCGTCCCATTGAACCGTCACGCTTCCACCATCACATTCAACCTCAACGCGCGGGTCCAACAAACCACGACGAATCCCATTGACAACCGCGCCACACGAGCAAGATCCCGAACCCAGCGCAATACCCGCCCCGCGTTCCCAGATGCGCAAGCGAATATGCGTGCGATCAATGATCTGGACGAAATGAACGTTGGTCTTGAGTGGGAACAGCGCGTTGGTTTCAATGGCTGGGCCGATGGTCGCGATATCAACGGTTGCCAGATCATCGACAAAATAGGTGCAGTGCGGATTTCCCATGCTGCACGCGGCTGGAGCGCCGGCAAGTGGCAACACAGCGGTGTCCAGCTCTTGGGCCAAAGGAACGTCCGACCAGTGGAAAAGCGGCACACCCATGTCGACGGAAATGTCGCCGGTTGGGGTACGCTCGCACGTCAGCAGGCCTCGGTTAGTGCGCAGCGCTACCGAAGCAACATTTGCTTCGCGCATCAGCATAGCCGCCGCACCCCGCGTCGCACTGCCACAAACGTCCAGCGCGGAGCCATCCGCGTTCCAGAACATCACGCGGGCATCGGCATCGTCGCAATCGAGCAACACCGCGAGTTGGTTGAAGCCCACACCCCGGTTCCGATCCCCCATTCGCTGGGCCATGGCACTCGTCACCGGGTTGGCCGAATGTCGCGAATCGACGATAACGAAATCATCGCCATTGGCATGCATCTTTTGAAAGTTCAGCGGCATGCAAACGCCCTGCTGGAGATGGAAATCGAATTACCGTCAGGGTCTTTGGCGTTGGCGAAAGAGTAACCGTCCGCCCTGTGCGTAGCGCCAAACCTCAGGCCTTGGGCCAGGCACTTGGCCTTGAAACCCTCGACGTCCTGAAGATCAAAGACAAGCTTTACCGTGACTTGCCCTGTTTTAACGGCCTTACCTGCCGGGTGAACCATCAGGATCGCGCCACCGTTTGCAGGGCTCAATTCGGTGACGCGGTCATCGGTTTTTCGTTGACTGGTAAAACCGAAATGACGCTCATAAAAATCGCAGGTCGCTTGAACGTCCCGGACATACAACATGATTCGATTGAGTGACGGCTGCATGGGTTCTTCCTTGATCATTATTAGTGTTGTGCCTGCTCATATGCCTTAGTCATCACCTCCCAGGTCTTCGCGTCGGCAGGAATCAGATGTTCGATACGCAATGAGCTCATGGTGATGTCGAGCGGCATGCCGAAGGTTGTGAACGTTGACATGAACTTCAGCTCACCGTGGGGAGAGTCGACTCGCGTCAGCAACAGCGGAGGCAGCTCGTTAACCAGCGCCGCAGAGCTGTGTGGGGCCGGCAGACTCTTCAGAATCTCAGCCAACGCGGGATTACTCAAGGCTTCCCGAGACGCCCGTTGCCAGGCCACTAATCTTATTTCCTCGGCGTTACTCAAATGATCGCCCAAGCCACCGGGTTGCAGCAGTGTCACCAAGAGGTTGAGCCCATCAGGCGCATCCCTGGCAAGACCCACCAGATCGAACAGAACACCCGCGCTGGTGTTGGCTGCAAGGATGTCCCATTGGGGACCCAGAACAATCGCCGGAGCGGGGTTATTGGCGTGAAGTACATGATTAATGGCATCACGTACCACTTCCATTGACGACGACGTGAGCGGCGTCGTTTCGTAGCGAGGGGCATAACCACTGGCGATGAAGATGTCGTTGCATCGCTCCAAAGGTACATCCAGGGCAGTCAACAAGTTATGCAGAGTGCCAGGGCTTGGCTTGGCGCGCCCCGTCTCGATGCAACTAAGGTGACGCTGAGATAACCCTGTTATCAGTGCACAGTCCAACTGACTCAGCCCGGCCTGTTGGCGCAAGTGACGCAGTTGCGCACCGGCCGAGGTTGGTGGCGTTGTTCGAGAAAAAGGTCGACTGGTCATCCGTTGACTCTGGCATTGCGGGTGAGTGGCGTCCATGACCTCAGAGGTCATTGAAACCATGACGGTCAAATCACTAGCCTACCTCTATTGCCCCATGAACGAGTCCAAGGAGGTAAAGTGAAAAGACCCTACGTTGCACTTGTCGCGCTCCTGCTTTTTTCAATTTACACGGCGAGTACTGTGTTTCTCGCCGAGCAATCGCTCCTGGAATTCGGCGTCAGGCTCATGTCCAGCCCGGACACCGCGCAGGTAGTCATCGACCTTTATCTGCTCGCTAGCATGGCGTGCATCTGGATGTACCGGGACACACGTTCGAAAGGCAGGTCGCTCACCTCGTTGCTGCCTTACTTCCTGATCACGGCGATCTTCGTATCAATCGGTCCGCTGTTGTACATCGTCGTTAACGGATTTGGACGTCAATCGCCAGTTCAGCCTCCACCTAGCTGAGCACCAGAAAAGATGCACTGGCTCGAACCACGCGCTCCTCTCCAGCGCTGATATAGGTATTGGCAAACACCAATCGACTACCGGTTTTTTGAATATCTACGGCAGCCTCCAACCAATCGCCGATCTTAGCGGAGCCAGCGAAATCAGTAGTCATCGTGGTCGTCACGAGCTTAAGAGGCGGATCTTTCGAGAACGCAGCGCTGTAGCCCAGCGCGATATCAGCCAGCGCCATGAACAATCCTCCGTGAGCGATTCCACGCGCATTGGTGTGTTTCTCCTCCACCCGAATCCCAACGGTAAAACCTTCGGAGTTTTCCCGATAATAAAAGGGACCAAGTAAGTCAAGAAAAGGGCTGCTACGAAATAACGGCCTGAAACCCTGTGGAATATCCATTTCACATTCCTTTATCCGTTAACCCGACAGATAGATCCTGACGACGACCGTGTTGAATTGTCGTTTACAGGCGACTTGACCCATTTGACTCTGCTCAATTCGATCCCAACGCGGACTTTTTCTCAAGCCAATTCTCACGCGTTATTTCCCAGATATCCTTAAGCAACGACCCACAGACAAACTCCCCCTGCTGCGTCCCGATCAGGCGCATGCCTTCATGCTCCGAAACTTTGCGCGAAGCCTCGTTGCCCACCGCCTTGGGCACTTGCATGACGGGGCGTTCAAGGTTTTCAAACCAATAGGCATTGATCGCTTCACAGGCCTCGCGCATGTAGCCCTTTCCCTGCCATTGCGGCGCCAGCCAGAAACCACGGTTGTTGCCGGGCTGGTCGTACAGGCTGATGCTGCCGATGCTCTGTGTCGGTTCTTCGGCAATGCGGATCATCCAGTGCCACTCGCGCCCGGCTGCAATAGCCGGGAGCGCATGGTCGCGCACGTACGTCAGCGCGCCGTCATCCGGGTAAGGCCAGGGCACGCGGCTGTCCAGGTAACGGACCACTTCCCAATGGGGAAATAGCCGTTGGATCGCCGGTGCATCCGTCAGCTCAAGGGGTGTGAGGATGAGGCGGCGGGTTTGGAACGTGGGGATGGGGCTCATGATGAAACTCCTTTTTCAACGTTATGGCGTCCTTGGAAAACCCTCCATGCTAAAAGTTATCCGTCGCCCTGCAGAGTTTGCTGTCCTTCAAGAATGAACGGGGAAGTTGTGTCGTTGCCGCAGGCAGTTGCTTGAGCCTCACCTCACACTCATAACGCCCCGCAGCATCCAGCTGGTAATCCTCCCCTGCCTTAGGGACAAAGCTGAACATGTTGTAGCATTGAGCACCGATGTAATGAAAGGCAATGGGCTGCCCGGCAGGCACCAGCAGCTCAGTCATGACCGTGGAAGACGAGTGTTTGTCGTCATCCGGCATGCCCAGGCTTTCGCCGTTGCGATTGGCGTAGCCATCGCGGAACGCCACCATGACGCCCGCGCCCGGCAGGCGGAAGTCCACGCAATCGGACTTGGGTACAGCCCTGACCATGCCATCGCTGATCACCCGCAAGCGGGCGGTCTCACCACCATCAGGCGTTGAGTAGGGAGTGGAAAAAGAGCGGACGTCCGATAGCGCTCCGCAGCCGGTGAGCAGGGTCAGTAAGGTGAGGCTCCAGGTATATCGCAGGACGCGGGACGTAATGCGCGGGCAAATGTCAGTTCGGGAGTTGAGGGGGTGCGGCGATTGGCTCACGATGATGCTCCATGCGGGTCAGATATCCAGGGCCAACGACGGTCGAGAAGAACGCGATGCCAGCGCGGGATTTTATAGAGGGTTCGGGGATTGGCTGCAATGGCCGAGGTATCGAAACGCGTGTCATCCTGAACTTCCGTGAATCGACAACCAATCCTGCCCCTTTCAGCAGATGATTGCCCTATCCCTTGTCCGGCTCTTTGGCTGTCTTTCTATGGCCCTTCGAAGTCACCACGTTGTACTCACCGACACCGGCCTCTTCCACTGAACATGCGATCGGAGAGCCCTCGTGCAAAACGTAATGGCCTGAAGCGCTAACGGAAAGAGGAACAGTTTCGATATGAGCCGCCACCTTTGCTGAGGTCGCGGTCAAGAAAGCACTCGGCTCCATCGCAAACCGCTCCGCCAGCGCATACGCCATCTTGTGGCTGATAGGCCTATCGCCATTGAGCACTTTGGATACCGCCGTTTTATCACCGATTTCAGGGAGGTCCGAACCGGTGAGCCCGAGCGTCTCCATCAGATCCTTGATCAATTGCACAGGCGTGCAGGTCGCCTCAAAAGCGGCATTCGACTCGCGAAACTGTTCGGAGTCGCGCTGGTAGGCCAGGATTTCCTCCTCGAGCTCAACGAGAATTTTCGCCTCAGTCTTGCTCAGTTCGCGTCCGTCGGTGAGCGCATCGAGCAGGTCGGTCGCACGCTCATAATCGGCAGGGGTCTTGATGCCATGCACAAACTCACCGCGCAGGCGATCCAGTACCGCATGTAGCTCGCCAAGCGTTGCGATCACGGTTTGAAAGTCGTTCCGGGCTGCGCTCATCGTCTTACCCCTTTGTTTCTTGCATACCAGCCCGGCTCCTGGCCGAATCGTAAACGTTGCCGCGCTCCCGTTTGCCAATCGCTACCACCAGAATGACAATCCGCTCTTCCTCAATGCGGTACACCAGTCGATACCCAGCCCCACGCAACTTGATCTTGTAGCAATCCTTCATTCCATGAAGCGCATCGGCTGGCACTCGCGGGTTGCTCTGCCGGGACTGGAGTTTTTTCAGAAGCTGCAGACGGATGGCACCGTCCAGTTTTCTAAGCTCCTTGAGGGCCTTCGGATCCCACTCGACATCATAATCAACGCCCATTGACGATATCAGCCTCAGCCTCGCCAATGAGCTCATCAAGGGACATCCGAACAGGTGTTTCGTTGGCCTCGATGCGTGCCTTTACCACTTGCGCCAGTTCCAGCTCCTCCAAGCGATCAACCATCGCCTCGTAGACACTTGCCGGGACCATGTAGCCCATAACACGGTTATGGTTCAACACGGCCACTGGCGCGCCGTTGGCGCCGCTCAGGACGGTTGAGGGGTTCTTTTTGAGTTCGGATACGCTGACGGCCACATCAGCCAAAATGATTTGCATGGAGGCGGCTCTCGCTTAAATAGGTCGTTATTTTGGTCTTTATTGGCTGATCGAGCAAGCACAGCCGTTGCACACCTGAGACCTATCTTCCGCCCCGTAGCTCACATTCATCGATTTGGCCCGCGAAGCCGCAACTCTTGCGCCTCACCCCGTCACACACCCCTGCGGCACCTTCCCAGCAAAACTATCCACCAGACTCGCCACCACCATCTCCCCCATCCGCGTGCGGGTCTGCAACGTCGCGCTCGCCCGGTGGGGTTGCAGCACCACCTGCTCATTGCCAAACAATGCCTCAGGCACATGCGGCTCATCGACAAACACATCCAGCGCCGCACCGGCGATTTCACCAGCGGTCAGCGCCGCCACCAGGTCGACCTCGTTGACCAGTTTGCCTCGCGCCACGTTGATCAGATACCCGCCCTGGCCCAAGGCACGCAGCACCTCGGCATCGATGATGGCTTCAGCCTTGTCCGCGGCGGCCGCGAGGATCAGGGCGTCGCTGTCGCGGGCCAGTTGCTTGAGGTCGGCGACGAACGTGTGGTTCACGTCACTCATGGGTTGCAGGTCGGTGTAGCTGATCGGGCAACCGAACGCGGCGGCGCGGGTAGCCACGGCGCGACCGACCCGGCCCATGCCGACGATGCCGATGCGCATGCCGGACACCTGCCGGGCCAATGGCAGCGGGGACAATGGCGTCGGGCTGTGAGGCCATTGGCCGGAGCGCACGTAACGGTCACCGGTGCACAGCCCGCGACACACGGCAATCAATAGGCCAATCGCCAGGTCGGCGACATCTTCGGTCAGCGCGCCGATGGTGGCCGTCACGCGGATTCCGCGATCCCTGGCGTAGGCCAGGTCCACGGCATCGGTGCCCACGCCGTTGACCGCCACCACTTCCAGCTTGGGCAGTTGGGCCATGAGCGCCTGGCTGATGCCGGTATGCCCTCCGGTGATCACACCGCGAATATTGGCACCGTGTTCTTGCAGATAGGCTTGTTTGTCGGCCTGTTCGAAATAGCGCCGCACCGTGAACAGCTCGTTGAGCCGGGCGTTGATTTCAGGGATCAGGATCGGGCTGAGTTGCAAGACTTCTGGCTTCATGTAGACCTCGTATCGAAATAGGAAAAACTAACTCAAGCGCAATCAAGGCGTGCTCGAATCAGTGTGTGGCGAGGGAGCTCGCTCCCGCTTGAGTGCGAAGCGCTCATAAAAAGAACGGGGGCCGCTACGCAGCCCAGCGGGAGCAAGCTCCCTCGCCACGAATGCACACCTTCGAAACTGAACGGCACGCAGGCTCAACCGCGGCCGGCAAATGGCATGGCCGTGGCCATGACGGTCATGTTCAGGACGTTGGCCGACAACGGCAGGCCGGCGATGTAGCGCACCGCATCGGCGACATGCTTGACGTCCACCATCGGCTCCACCGCGATGCTGCCGTTGGCCTGGCGCACGCCCTTGGTCATGCGCACGGACATCTCAGTGAGGGCGTTGCCGATGTCGATCTGGCTGCAGGCGATGTTGTATTCACGTCCGTCCAGGGCCAGGGATTTGGTCAACCCCAGCACCGCGTGTTTGCTGGCGGTGTAGGCGCTGCTGAACGGTCGTGGAGTGTGGGCCGAGATCGAACCGTTGTTGATGATCCGTCCACCCTGGGGCTGTTGCCGGCGCATCAGGCCGAAGGCACCACGGGCACACAGGAAAACGCCGTTGAGGTTGGTGTCGATCACGTTTCGCCACTGCTCGAACGTCAGCTCATCCAGCGGCACGGCGGGCGCATTGACGCCAGCGTTGTTGAACACGACGTCCAGGCGTCCGTAGACCTCGGCGATGGTTGCAAACAGCCCATCGACACTGACCGGGTCGCGTACATCAGTGGGCACCGCCAAGGCTTCGCGCCCCTGGCTGGCCGCCAACTCGGCCAATGCCTGCAAGGGCTCTGGCCGACGACCGGCCAACACCAGTGTGTAGCCGTCTTCCATCAGGCCCAGGGCCACCGCTCGGCCAATCCCGCTGCCGGCGCCAGTCACCAAAGCCACTTTCAATGCGTTGGACATGTGGGTTCTCCTTTCTCGAATTCAGTAAGACAAACGCGGACCGACGCGCATTTCCAATTCGCCAATACCGTCGATGCCAGCCGTGACGACATCACCCGGCTGCAGCACATCGACGCCTGCCGGGCTGCCGGTCATGATCAGATCACCGGCCCGCAGCGCCACCGATTGGGAGATGCGGGCGATCACTTCACTGACCGACCAGATCTGGCTGTCGAGGCTGTCGCGCTGACGCTCCTGGCCGTTTACGTTCAGCCACAACTCGCCATCGGGGTGCCCCGCCCGGGAGACCGGCACGATGGCGGTCATTGGCGCGGCGCCGTCAAACACCTTGGCGCCCTCCCACGGCAAACCGTTACGCTTGGCCTCGCGCTGGACATCACGCCGGGTCAGATCCAGACCCGCCGCGTAGCCCCACACATAAGCCAACGCCTGGCTCTCAGGGATGTGGGCGCCACCCTCACCGATGGCCACGACCAATTCGATTTCGTGGGCGAACTCCTCGGTCACCGATGGAAACGTCACCTCACCCGCCGCTTCCACCACGCAACTGGCTGGCTTCATGAAGAACACCGGTGGCACTCGGGATTCACCCTGGGTATCAGGCCAGGGGTAGTTGCGACCGACGCAAAAGACCCGGCCGACGGGAAAACGCTGCGGGCTGCCAACAACCGGCAGGGTCACTGGCAAGTCCGGGGTAAAGACATACTCGGGCATGTTCATCCTGATAAAAGTCCTGTTGGAAGGGTCAGCGTACGGCGGCAATCCTTGGCGAAGTTGGAGGAATGCCGCCTCGTGTTGGAGAAAAACAGCTTTTTTCCGGGCTCAACGCGCCTTGAGTTCAATGCGATACAAGCGGCCGAGCAGCAATGAATAGGACAAGGTGCCGATCAGCGCCACGCCGCCGATGAACCAGAAGGCCAAGGCGAATGAGCCGGTCTTGTGGACGATTGCGCCAATCACGATGGGGGTGACAATCCCGCCGATGTTGGCCGCCAGGCTGGTGATCCCGCCGGTCAGTCCGATCAGTTCCTTGGGCGCCACTTCCGACACCGCCGCCCACGAGGACGAAGCGATGCCCTGGGCGAAAAAGGCAATCGTCAGTACGGCGATGCAGATCACGTTCGAATCGGTGAAATTCACCAGGACGATGGACATGCCCAGCATCGACCCGACCACCAACGGCAACTTGCGGGCGAAGGACAGCGAGTAGCCGCGACGGATCAGCAGGTCGGACACGATCCCGGCGAGCAGGATGCCCACCGTCGCGCCCACGAACGGCAGCACGGCGAAGATCCCGGCCTTGATCATGGTCAGCTGACGCTCTTCGATCAGGTACGTGGGGAACCAGGTGAGAAAGAAGTACAGCGCCGAGGTGCTGGCGAACTTGCCAATGCAAATCGCCCAGACCTGCCGATAGCTGAACAGCTCGGCGATCTGCCGCCAGTTGAAGCGGGTGCGCTCCTGGCTGCTCTTGACCAGCCCTCCCCCGGCTTCGATGTACTTGAGTTCTTCCTTGCTGACTTTCTTGCAGTTCATCGGGTCGCGATACAAGAACAGCCAGGCCACACCGAAGACGATGCCAAGTGCGCCGGTGCTGTAGAACACATGGCGCCAGTCATAAGTGGTGGCTAGCCAGAGCAGTGCACCGGTAAACAGCGCCGTGCCCAAGTACTGGCCGCAGACGTAAATGCTGCTGGCCAGGCCCCGTTCACGCGCCGGGAACCACACCGTGACCGCCCGGCTGTTGGCCGGAAACGCCGGCGCTTCCATCGCGCCGACGGCCAGGCGCAGACCGAACAGCGAAGCGAAGCCCGTGGCCAAGCCCTGGCACACGGTGACGGTCGACCAACTGATCAGCGACACCCCGTAGGTGAACCGGGAACCGAAGCGATCGGCGATGAAGCCGGCCGGCACCAGTGCGATCGCGTAAGTCCAGGCAAACGCCGAAAAAATCAGGCCCATCTCGATCTTGTCCAGGCCCAGGTCCTTGGCGAGGAACGGCGCGGCAATCGAGATATTCACACGGTCGATGTAGTTGATGATCGTCGCGATCAGCAGCAACGACAGCATGAACCAACGCCGCCGCGACGGCAGACGCTCTGGTACTGCGGCGTCCCGGGCGCTGGCAATTTGGGAGGTGTGAGAGTTCGACATGGTGGACCTCGTTATTGTTAGAAGCGTCGAAATGTTTACGAGCAGCCGAAATCAATGCCCTCGATGCCGGGGCAGAACAATCGCTACAGGAATGAGAAGCGCGAACAGCCGGTGTCAGGTGTTCAAAGAGGCCTTGCAACAGGAACTGTCGCAGGAGCAATCGGGAGGGTCGGCGTGAAGCAGGAACAGGTTCATGATGTGCGCACCTTTTGATTGTTTTTGGATGGAGAGACGGGTTGCGTGGCTCAACAGTGGTCGTACAACCATTCAAAATCAACTGAGCTGTTAGATCATTTTTCCCGTTTAAAACCGCATCAAAGGAACCTGTCCAAAAAAATCAGATGGGTGCTTTTTTTCATAATCTTTCTAAGATCAACCTAAACGTTTGTTTTTAAAACACAAATTATGAAAATAAAATTTATCGTTTTTGGACAAGCGCCCTCCATTTTCAAGAGACAGAAAATTCACGCCAACAGCTTCGTCATCGTATGACTCCTTGAAAATCATCAAGATGCACAGTCACAATCGTCATCACCGTCATGCACCGCAAAGGATTCCCAGGAGATGTCATCACCGAGCCGAGTCCCCACCTACGTCATGCAGCAACGCAGCGAATTGACGGATTTCTACATCCGCGACAAAAAGGGTCGGCGCGCCGAAACCAGCCCGCACCGCCACGAATACTTCCAGATCCAGATCAACCTTGGCGGCGATACCGTGCAACACATTGGCGACGTCGAACGTCCGTTTCCGCGCAACACCCTGGCCTTCATCCTGCCCCACCGCGTGCATGTGATTCCGCACCCGGCCGAGAGCAACTTCATGGTGATCAATTTTTCCCAGACGTTCCTGCTGCCGCATCTGCAGTGCGACCCGATGGACCTGGAAGAGGTCTCGATTCTGCTGGCGCCGGAACTGTCACCGTTCCGCTTCCAGGAACACTTGGACTTCATTCTGGGGGATGAGGATTTCGCCAAAGCCTGCGCGCTGATCGAGCAGATGCGTGGCCTGGACCAGAACCGTCAGTTCGGCACCCGCGAGATGCTCAAGGGCTTGTTGCTGCAACTGATCGGCAGCGTCTGCGCCTTGTACGCCGAGCCGCTCAAGCGCTTGGCTGAAGAGAACGCCGCCGAAGTCAGCCGACGCGATGCGCTGGGCCGGATGTCCGAGTACTTGCGCAAGAACATCGCCGACCCCGACCTCAACCTGATCAAGGTGGCCGCGGCAACTTACCTGTCACCGACGTACCTGACCCACTGGCTGCGCAAGGAAATCGGCAAGACCTTCACCGAACTGGTACTCGAACGCCGGATGCATGCGGCGCGCAATTACTTGCTCAATGGAACACGGCCAGTGGGCGAAGTGGCGAGGTTGTGCGGTTTTGCCGACGAGGCCTATTTTTCCAGGCGTTTTCGCCAGATACATGGACAGCCGCCGGGGCAGTTCAGGCGACAGCAGTTGAATCCGGACAGTCCGCAATTGGCATTGAATACGTGATGAGTCTGTCGGCTATGGAAAAACGGCTCGTTCAGTCAACGAGCCGTTTTTATGCCAACTATTCCAGGCTGCGCCTAACCTGGAATGTGCGTGTTGATGCCGTCGAACCTCTTGTATTTCCAGCTGAATCCGTCTCGCTGCACAGGCGCGAAACTTTTAAACCAATCCACCCAATTACTCGCCGACGGCATCCACCAGCCCTTGACGGTATTACCCCAGTGAGCAAGTCCCAGCTCGGAAATCAGATAGTGGCTATGGCTCACACAGTTCTGGTACTGGGTTTTCGCAGTCGGGAGATTGGGCCAGAAAGCATCGTAGGAGGTTTTGGTTTTTTTTAGCTTGGCTTCAAGCTTCCGATACTTTTTCACGAAAGCTTTATTCACACCGATGTAATAGACATAAGTGGTCGCGCTGCCAGTGGCACGAGCCCAGTCGGTGGAGCCAAGAGTCCCTGTATTGAATACCCATCCGTCATCACTGATACCCGTCATGGTGATGTTTCTGCCGTCGATGAGAAAGGTCGTGGCATGCCCATCTTCGACAAGCTTGCCCAGTGTTTTTTTCCAAGCACCAAAACTGAAGGGACTGAAGCCTTTTCCTACACCGCTCCAGGTGAGTATTGAATAACAGATTCCGAAAATCCCTGCTGCTCCGGTGATTGTCTCTAAACCCGCTACCAACTCAGTTCCTTTCTTGTTCGCCATTCCATGACTCCCTGGACACCGTGCAATGAGTATCGATGTGGTCCTGCCGACCAGGAAAGACTAGGACACGGTGGATGATGGCGCCAGGCCATGGATCCAGTGGAGACGAGTGGCCGGACAGTGGAACGGCAGCCCTTTTCAGAGTAAAGATTTACGTGGCGGGACTTACACGGCGCATCAAATTCATCGCTTCGCTTAAGTCATCCATATGGCCTGTGAACGCGAACTTTTTCTCGCCAAAGCGGCGAATCGGTTTGCATTCTGGATCACCTGACTTGTTCGGGTTGGGTTCGTTGTGGTCAGGCCCCTCAACAATGAGCTCTTGATTGACCACTTGTATGTCAGGCCCTGCGCGCAAGGCTCAAGAATAGGCGCTGCTGTTCTCGGTCATATTTTCAAGGAAGCGGATGCGGCCGCGCTCCCACTCAGGGTGGGTGCCCTTAAGGAAAGCGCCTCGAATCGCTTTTACATCCGCCACGGTTTCCAATTCGTCGAAAGCAGTGAATTCGACAATTATTATGTTCGGCAGAGCGCTTGCACGACGGGCCCGGCTAGCTAGCCAATCGACACAGTCACCGCAGAATCAACACCGCCGCCACCGCAACCACGGCCACCACACCAAAGACCATCCGCGCGATCCACGGCGCGGTGAGCCAGACGCCGGTCACCCCGGCAATCTGTCCCACGTTCTTCTCAGTCAGACGGAAACTCGGCTCCCGGAAAGGATTGCCGCAATGTGGGCAGGCGTAGGCCTTGTCGGAAATTCTGGAAGCGCATTCAGGGCAATCGATCAGACTCATTGTGCGACCTCAGGGAGAGACGAACTTGGGGTACTGACAAAGACCACGCATTTCCGGTTTTTGTTCTGAATCGAGTAAACCTTTTGGAGAGCACGCCACGGAAAAGCGAACTGCTTCACTGCCAACAAGATAGCCCAGCACTACTGTGGGGGTTTTACGCGCTGGATAAGATCGTTCAGCACGTAGGTGTCCAGGAAGGCTGTGACTTCAATGATCTGACCATTCTTGAAGGTCATGTGCCACAGGTAGGTGTTGTTGTAGGGCTTGTGATCAAGCGCCGTGGCTGTTCCGTTCCACAGCACAACCACGACATCATTCTGAGCAACGATGCTCTGCACCGTGGGGACAATTGGTGTTGCCAGTCGCGCGGTAATCGGCCGCACGACTTGGGCCAGCTCAGCCTTACTGTTATAGACACCGGAAACAGGACTCGTCCCGGCCACGGTCCATTTCGCATTGGGCGCCAGCAGATCGAACGCCGTGCCGTTGCCCTGCTGCCAGTTAATGAACGCCTGGCGGACCAGCGTCGCATTCGCGTGCTGGGTGTTTTCCGAAGCCCAGACGTTGTTCGTAAACAATATTAAAGACAGTGCAAGCGCCTGGACGCGCCAAGCAAAATTCATCCATCGGGTCATGATGTTCTCTCACAGCCATGCAGTTGATAAGACGCTCTTCCAAGAGGACCTTAACGGCATGTGCCCAGAAACCTTTGCCCGATACTGCTGTGAGGTTGCCTGATGCTGTCCAGTGGCGAGGCTCCACGGGCAGCCGTCCATCAAACAATTTGCCGTGCCTTTCTGCCTTCAGTCTTCGCGACCTTCTTGCCCCAGTGCTCAATCTCCCCGCCCACCGGAAGCTATCGCACGCCTGAGGAGAATTTTTCATTCAGAGAAGGCTGGTTTCCAGAACCGCCCGGCCAGCCAGCGACTGACGCTCAAGGCCCAGGCAAGCAGAGCGATCAATCCGACACTAAGCAGCATCCCATTCACGCCCGTGCTGCTGATGAGCTTGCCGGCGATAAAGGGAAACCCGAATACGCCAATGAAGTAGGACAGGCTGAAAAGCAGCAGCGCTTGTGCGGTCAGCCCAGGTGGCGCCTCGTTGGCAGCCAGGCCATTGATGACTGAATAGTTGAGACCGTAACCGACCCCAAGCAAGGCGGCGGTCACCCCATAACTCAGACTGTCATGGACCCACACACCGAACCCTGTCACGGCGACCAACATCAACGTGGTCAACAGGCAAGAAGTCGCGAGAGGGTCACGGCTGACCACCCACCCGGCAATCAACAACCGACAAGCGATAGCCGCCCCCATGAAGCCGACGAAAAACAGGGAGTAATCAAGTCCCTGACTGGCGGCATAACTGGTCTGGAAACTGCCCAGGCCGCCAAAGATCGCGCCGCCCAGCCCCACCATCAAAATGGACAACGCCGAACGTGAGCGCAGCACATCCGTCGCCGATCTCAGCCCCATCCGAGCCTTATCGCCAGAGCGGCGCTCCACTTCGGCAAAGCCCGTTCTCAGCCACCAAAAATACAGCCCACCCAACAATGCTGCTGCGGCGGCAAAGAAGAAAGCCGTCTGTATGGGGAGCCCAACGGAGCTGGCCAACTTGCCTGAAAGAGGGCCACTACCGATCCCCGTCAACATGCTGCCCGACAAAAGCGCGAAGCAATGAGTCCGCCTGGATGGCTCGACCATCGCTGCGACCATGATGGGCCCAACCGTGTAAAACAGTCCCCAGCCGATCCCCAGCATCAAACCGCAGGCCAACAAACCGATACCAAGGTCCGATAGCAGCGCAAAACCCATGGACGCAATGACCAGAAACACAGCGCCAAGGGCCACGCACAGTGCAGCGCCTACGCGCTGCATCAAATGCCCCGAGGCGACCACCGCGACCAGAGTACTCGTCATGGCAACGGCAAAGACTTGCCCTGCATCGCGCTCAGTTCCCCCCAGGGAGGACACCAGCAGCGAGACCAGGAAAGTGGCGCCATAAGAAATGGACAGAAGGAAACTGGCTACGCAAAACAGGCCAAATCGATTGGAGGGCCTGCCGTTGGAGAGCGGTGGCATCGGAGTTTTCCCACGCGTTGAACAGGCCGTTTTGTAGCACGGCTACATGGGGGGATAGTCATTTGGGTGGCGGAGTCAAGGTTAGGAAATTCACACCTTTTGCACTGCCGGCGTATCACCTGGGGGCCATTGCCCCTATCGTCATTTTTTCAGACCGCAGAAACCACAAAACCCCTGGTTTTCTTGGGAAACCAGGGGTTTTGTGTGTATCGAATTTGGCGGTGAAGGAGAGATTCGAAAGCACCCGATCGCGATTTTCAGCGAATCTGATCCCGGTTTATAAGGGTTTCAGGCCGATAGTTTGCGCGCAAACGTTCCCATGGCAGTCCCATGGAATCTATGTGGCAACAGGAAGCGAGCTTGCCATATAGGGCTTTATGCATTTTTTGGGAACGGCGTCGGAAATGAGCCATTTTGGTAACTCGATTCTCTAGTCTACCTGAGAGCTAGATTTCACTGGGCTGTAAAGGACTGGTGCAAGGTAATTTTCAAGCAGTGTGAAAGTAAGGCAATTACCTTTCAAACAAGTGATTTTTATTTTTTATAATTTAATATAAATCAATCACTTACGAAGATAACACTTCTATCCTTACTCAAAGTTACTTCCCGAGATCATCCAGCAAAGCCAATGAATATGGAGGATTGTCGATGTGATAGTTTCCGAATCACCATCTTACCTTTTTCCGACTGCGACCCTGCGTCTGATGGTGAATCGCACTCGGCAACAAGCCACGTCTTGGGGGTCCCATCGGACGCCGCTACCCTTCGCAGGGATTCGCAGGCTTTTTGCTCTCCACGATCATAACGGCAACGCCCAGCCCTGATCCCGTTCAGCTATGTGCAGGACTGCAGAATAAAGGACGCATTTAGACCGGAGGCGTGGTGGGGGGATGACGACGCGCGCCAAGTGAGAATCGCGCTAATGACCGCTTATGAAGTCCCTTTTTTACACGATCTGTCGGCACGAAAAGCCGCCCCTTTGGGTGGTTCAAAAGATCTGGCTGATACGTTCGACGGGTGTAAAGAGCGCCAGTCTTTTTTAGGTATGCAAACGACCAAACGGTTTCATTGAGGAACGGCTCATGGTCTCGCCATTCCAGACAAATTATTGCACCTAGGTGATTTTCACATATGCATAGGCTTAAAAATCGGCTTCAATGGTCTTATGGCTCAATGCCACTCACCACTGACCGACTAGCACGGCCATTTTCAACGGTTTGTAACTCTCAAATGGATGAACTGAAGTGTTTAAGACCTACCCAAAAGGATCGGAATGGCGCAAGTGGGATCTTCACGTGCATACCCCAGCGTCGGTACTCAGGAGTGAATTTGGCCAAGATTGGGACAAATATGTAACCGAGCTTTTCACGAGAGCCATTGCAGCCGGAGTTAGCGCGATAGGAGTTACAGACTATTATTTGCCAGAGGGTTACAAAATTCTTCGACGGGATTATTTAGATAACCCAAACAAGATGCAGGAGCTGTTTGATCCCGAAACTTTAACCGCAATCAATGAAATCCAAGTTTTTCCTAACATAGAGTTTCGCATCAACAAACTTGTCATCGGCAAGGAAACCGATCTTTCTTGGAATCGAAAAGTAAACTACCACGTTATATTGTCCAACGAAATCCCTGTGGAAAAAATCGAAAGCGATTTTATTTCGCAACTTCAGATCTGTTTCAACGCTACCGCCGGCAGCCAAATCGAACGTCGCCCTTTGACGAGATCTAATCTTGAAGAGCTTGGTCAGCGTCTAATTGCAGAACACCCTGCATTCGAATCAAGTGGCAGTGCATTGTTTGTAGGAATGATGTGTGCATCTGTAGATGAAGACGAAATATCGAGGCTTCTCAATCAGAATGCCTCATTCAGAGATAGATATCTGACAGCACTTCCATGCGATGAAGACCTTAGCGATGTTAACTGGAACTCACAAGGGCATAATGTACGGAAGAACCTTATAAAACAAGCTCACTTCATATTTTCCTCCAACCAAAAAACTGCTGCATTTCTTCTCGGAGGAAAAGACAAAGACGCTTTCATAAAAGAATTCGGAGCTGTTAAAGCGTGTTTATGGGGTTCAGACGCGCACATATGGGATGAGCTATTTAAACCTGCTCTAAATAGGTATACGTGGATTAAGGGAGATTTGACATTTTCCGGTCTAAAACAGGTAATTTATGATCCTAGCTCAAGGGTTGCGATTCAAGAGCTCTCACCACAGCAAAAAAGCCCTTATCAGACAATTGAAAAAGTACGGTTTATAAACAAAGTACAGCCGAGACTATTCAGCGAGAACTGGCAGGAGCTAAATCCAGACCTGAATACGATAATCGGAGGAAAATCATCGGGCAAATCACTGTTACTCTATCATATTGCAAGAGCAATAAATGCAGATGAGGTCGATAGTAAAATACACCTCTCAAAATCTTCAACCTATAATGGCTTACCTTATCTAGACTTTGAGGTTCTTTGGTCTAACGGTGAAATAAGCCGACTTTCAGAGGCCGCAGAAAAAAAACCAATCACATATATACCTCAACTCTACATCAATCATTTGGCCGAAGAGGATGGCAGATCCCAACTCAATACTTTAGTTCAAGACATACTTCTACAGCACCCCACATACCAACAATTTTCTGAAACTCAAGAGAAAAAAATAGTCACAACCAGTAAAGATATAAATCAAAAAATTGATTCTTTTTTTGAACTCAGATCCAAGTACGGCCTTTTAAATAAGGACGCAGAAGCAATTGGAACCCGTCCCGCAATTACGGCCGAAATCGAACGATTACTAACTGAAATTAAAACTTTGCGCGATCGATCTGGATTCTCAGACTTGGAAGAACAACAATACAGGCGGTTATCGACCCGTAAATCAAGCCTTGAAAAACGGGACGCCATCCTTTTAAAAATTGAAACCGGAAGTGAGCAAATAGTAGCATCTATCACAGATAGATCTAATGCTCACATTCAAAACCTCAAAGACTCTATACTTGGAGATATAGACTTACCAAGCGACTCAACATTCGCAACCAACACTCTCAACTCTTTAGAGCAAAAACTTTTCAGCGCAATTGAAAGTTTCAAGCAGGAACTGTCTTCCAACACCCAGACAATACCAACATTAAAAACGAAAGTAGCGATTGAGTCCACCGATATCGATAGAGCACTTCAGCCACTTTTGGTTAAAATCACAGATCAAGCAACACTAGATCTCGCAACCAAAAAACTAAAAATTGAAGAAGGAAAACTAAAACAGCTAGATGATATCGCTGAAAAACAAGCATCAATCAAATCACAAGGATTAGATTGCAAGCAGGAGCTAAGCGACCTCTACAGCCAACTTATTCAAGCTTACACCGATTACGCTAACGAAACCTCAAAACCGGACTACCAATTCGAGGATGACATTGCTGTATCAGCTGAAGTCCTTTTGCATGAAGATAAATTCAACGAATTCTCTCTGTTATTTGATCGTCGCGGCAACATGACCGCCTTATTGGGTGACCTAATACTACCTACCGGCGAACTAAACTTTGATGTCAATACACATGCAGAGCGCATTGCGAGCACACTTGCAAACTACAACAAGAAAATTAACATTCCTGCCACTCGCAAAGGCATAGAAGACATAGATGTAATAAAAAAACTTTATAGCAACTGCTTTTATATAAATTATGTAGTCCACTACAAAAGCGACGATATTGCAACCATGTCACCAGGCAAGCGCGGACTGGTTCTATTGAATCTTATCCTGCATTTAAGCAACGCCTCACACCCAATCTTAATCGACCAACCAGAAGACAACCTCGACAACAGAACTATCTATGACCAACTGAAAGATTTCGTGAGACAGAAAAAAAGAACGCGCCAAATAATCATGGTCACTCACAATGCGAATCTGGTGGTGGCCGCTGATGCAGAATGTGTAATTGTAGCAAACCAAGCAGGCCAACAATCGGATACAGCTGTAGATAACCATCGGTTCGACTATTTCAGCGGAAGTTTAGAATGCTCTTATGAGTCATCGGAGCTAAGCGGCCTCTTGAGATCCCAGGGGATCCGACAACATGTATGTGAGATTCTCGAGGGAGGAGTTAAGGCTTTTAAGGAAAGAGAACTAAAATACGGCTTTAAAATCTAGCCCATGTCGAACAAGCGCATGACGGGACCATCAATATCACTCGTTAAAGAGCTGAAAAGATAAGAAAATTGAACAAAAAAACAAAAAAGATACTTTCGACTAGCGGCTTTAGATTAGCTCTTCCCCAGAGGGGGGGTAAGCATGCGATCCAAGACGCGATCATTACTATATCAGCAGCAATTAAATGCTCTACGTCGCCTAGACTGCCTATTTTACGAAAAGGAAGCCCCCCCATAGATCCACAAGAGCTGAAAAGGTCCATTTTTCAGCCAAAATCATATTATAATTATATATACCCCCTCTTCAATCAGTATTGATCATAATTTAGGGGAAAAAAACCTAGAACATCTTCTCCAACCCAATCATTAACCTGCATCATCCTTGTTTGAATTGTCTCCAGCTCATTTGCAGCGAATATAAGAGCCGCCTCCCTAATCGATCCGAACCCGCCTGCATTCTGCGGCACAATCCCCAATAGCTGCGGAGGTATTCGAAGACTGGCCAGCACGTCGTCGCGGGTCTGATTCTTGATCGAGTTAAATTCATCCTTCGCCGCTACCTCGCTGACGGGGATCAGCTGAATTCCGTCTTTCTTGCCAGTCGGAGAGTACACAAACAGATTGCGAAAATTTCCTGGTCCTTTCGATTCCTTAAGCGCTTTGCGTAGCGCGTCAATATCGACCTCCGTCTGGGCCGCGTCGGTCATGTACAAGATGAACCCGGCGTGACTGCCGTTCTCGTAATACTTGCGCCGAAACAACGTCGCCGACTCATTCAACAACGCCGACTGCAAAGCACTGACCCACTCCGGCAACCCATAAATCTCCTGGTGCAAATCCGCCTCGCGCAGGTGGAAGATGCTCCCGGGCTCAAACGCGTGCTCATTCTTCCAGCCCTGCACCTGGTAGAACTGCCCCTCCGTCCCAACCCGCATGTACTTCGCCAGCGACGGCACCAGTTGCCGGGTGTTGCCCAGCACCGAACGGCGTTTCTCCAGGTATCCATTCCCCAGGCACAGAAAATCCAAGGCGAACTGTTCAAAAGCCGCCCGGGACAGCATCGGATGCGGGATAAAGGTCTTGCTCAACAGGTTGCGCTTGAACATCAACCCCGAATGCAAATGCACACTCGCCCCCACCGACCGGGCCAGGCCATTAAGCGACAAAGGCGGCTCATACCACCGTCCGTTGAACCAACACTCCAGGTAATCGAACACCTCTCGCCCACCCAACACCGGCGTCGGCTCTCCGAAGCTAAACACCTGAGTACCCGCACTGGCGACATCGAGGGCGGCGGGCAAAAGCTCCTGGCTGGCAAGTTGTTCGGTCATCAGTAAATCTCCATCCGCCCGGTATTGGCAGCGGTCTGCCCTTCGAGCGGTTCGTTCTGCAATGCGTGGAAGAGCGCCCAGGCCAGGTCGGCATGGCCGGTGTTGTCGTTGCGGCCGGCGGTGTAGGTGAACTGGCGACCGCCTGCGGTGATGGTTTTGCGAATCGCCATGAGTGACTGGGCCATGTCGGTCCAGCCGGCATCGAACTCCAGCCGCCCCTTGTGGATCACGTCGTAGGCCTTGAGCACCAGGCGGGTTTTCACCTCGGGCGAGTAGCTGAAGGTGGTCATCGCCGGGAAGAACTGGCGCACCAGCTGGGCCACGCCGCTGCCCAGGCCGGTGACGTCGATACCGATGTAGGTCACCCAGTAGCGGTCGCAAACGCCCTTGATGGCAGCCGCCTGGGCGGCGAAGTCCATGCCGCGAAATTGATGGCGCTCGAGCACACGGAATTTGCCGCCCGGCACCAGTGGTGGTGCGACCACCACTAGGCCGGAACAATCGCCCGTCTCGGCCGGGTCATAGCCGACCCACACCTGGCGGTCTCCGAACGGGCGCATGGCGAACGGTTTGTAGTCCTCGGCCCACTCCACCCAGCTATCGACCATGCAGGACTGCAACACCGACAGCGGGAAGATGCTCGCGCCGTCATCGACGAACTCGCACATCAGTAGATTGGCGAACGCCTCGGGGCTGTACTCCCGGCGCAGCTCTTCGATGTCGAACAGATCGCAGCCGCCCCGCTCCGCGTCGAGGATGGTGACGATCTGGCGCCACAGCCGGTCCTCACAGAACCGCCCCTGCTGGAGCGCGCCGTGGGTCACATCAACCTTGGTATGCTGCGCGGCGGGCTTGCCCTTGTTGAAGCGCTCGCCGGTCCAGAAGGTGTACGCCTCGTGGGCCATGCTCGACGGCGTGGAGAAGTAGGTTTTGCGCCACTTCTTATGCATCGCCATGCCCGAGGCGACCTTGTTCAACTCCTCGAACTTGAACGTCCAGAAGAACTCGTCGAAGTAGAAATTGCCGTGATAGCCCTGGGCGGTGCGGGCGTTGGTCCCGAGGAAAAACAGCTCGGCGCCGTTGGGCAGCACAATCGGGTCACCGGTCAGCTCGACGCCGATGACTTCCCGGGCGAAGGCCTGGATGTAACCACGGAACAGGTAGGCCTGGTTCTTCGAGGCCGACAGAAAAATCTGGTTGCGGCCGGTGTCCAGGGCGTCGATGAACGCCTCGCGGGCGAAGTAGTACGTGGCGCCGATCTGCCGGCTCTTGAGGATGACGCGGGTGCGTTGGTTGCCGGCCCGGTACCAGTCTTTCTGGTAGTCGAAACAGCCGTCGATGAACGCTTCGCGCAGCAGCTCGATCTGGTCTTCGCTGATGTCGTTCTTCGGAGATTTCTTCTTTGGCCCCTCGTTGCGCTTGGCGAGGTTCGGGTTGAGGTCGGTTTCGGTACCACCATCCTGGTAACGCTGAATGCGGGCCTGGCGCTCAAGCTGCCGATGCAGCAGATCGATCTCTTTGAAATCGCCGCCGGTCTTGTTGTCCTTGAGGATCAACTGCACCAGACGTGCTTCCAGGGCACCGCCGATACGCTCGACGTTGTCGGCCCGGTCCCACTTGTCGCGGGCCTTCCAGCTGTGTAGCGTTTTCTCCTTCTCGCCCGTCGCTTCGGCGATCTCGCAGACGCGCCAACCCATCCAGTACAGGAACTTGGATTGGCGTCGGGGATCGATGGGCAGCAAGGCGGTCGTCATACCGAGATGCTGCCGCCCGCAGCGGCGACTCAATAGTGCCGCTCCTTGTACCCTCCCCGGCTACAGTCCCGCCCCGTTGCCGCCGCTCGCGCCCATGCCGACCATGCCCCTCATTGCAACGCACTGAGAATCCCCGGCATGAAGAAGTACCGCAGCAACTGGTTCCGCGTCGCCATCGAAGGCGCCACCTCGGACAAGCGCACCATCAAACGCAGTTGGCTGGAACAGGCCGCCAAGAACTTCAACCCGTCCACCTACGGCGCCCGTATCTGGCTGGAGCATTTCCGTAGCCTGCTGCCCGACAGCCCTTTCAAGGCCTACGGCGACGTACTGGCAGTAAAAGCTGAAGAGGTGGACGTCAACGGTCAAAAGAAATTGGCGCTGTTCGCGAAGGTCGAACCTACCAACGACCTGATTGCCATGAACAAGGCTAAGCAGAAGATTTACACCTCCATCGAAATCGACGAGAGCTTTGCCGACACGGGCGAGGCCTACATCGTCGGCCTTGCCGTGACCGACTCACCCGCCAGCCTAGGCACCGACGTCCTGGCGTTCTCAGCACAGAAGCCCGAATCCAGCCCGTTCCAGGACCGTCACTATTCCGCGACCTCCATGTTCACCGAGGCGGTCGAGACCGAGCTTAAATTCGAGGAGATCGACGAGAAGCCGAGCATCGGCGCCCAGCTATTCAACAAGGTGCAGGCGCTGTTGACGGGCAAGCAGGCCAGGGATGACAGCGAGTTCTCCCAGATCGGTGAGGCGGTCGAAGCCATCGCCGAACACGTCAAGGATTTGCCCGACCAACTGGCCGCCGAGAAGCAATTCTCCAAGGGGCTGCAAACCCGACTCGATCAAGTCAGCACCGAACTGACCGAGCTGAAAAACCAGCTCTCCACCACCCAGGATCCCAACCAGAAAACGCGCCCCCAGGTATCCGGCGGCGGTAACCAGGTCATGACCGACTGCTGACTCTTCAAGGACGATCAACATGCGTAACGACACCCGAGTACTGTTCAACGCCTACCTGCAGCAACTGGCGCAACTGCATGGAGTGGCTGACGTCACCACCAAATTCACCGCAGACCCCAGCGTTGCGCAAACACTGGAAACCCGCATCCAGGAGTCCAGCGCCTTTCTCAGCGCCATCAATATTTACGGCGTATCGGAACAGTCGGGGGAGAAGATCGGGATCAGCATCGACGGCACCATTGCCAGCACCACCGACACCACTGTCAAAGACCGTGAACCACGCGATCCAAGCGGCCTGGACGACCGCGGATACAACTGCACCCAAACCAACTTCGACACCGGAATTCGCTACCAGAAGCTGGACCAGTGGGCCAAGTTCAAAGACTTCCAAGCGCGCATTCGCGACGCCATCATCAAGGCCCAGGCCCTCAACCGAATCATGATCGGTTGGAACGGCATCAGCCGCGCCGCGACATCCAATCCAACCATCAACAAACTGCTGCAAGACGTGAACATCGGCTGGCTGCAAAAAATGCGCGAGGAAAACCCTGCCCGGGTCATGACCGAAGTGAAAGACGGCAGCGGTAAAATCGAAATCGGTGCCAACAAGGACTTCGCAAATATCGACGCCCTGGTCGTCAGCATGGTCAACGAGTTCATCGAACCCTGGTATCAGGAAGACACCGAGCTAGTGGTGATTTGTGGTCGCCAACTGCTGGCCGACAAGTACTTCCCCATCATCAACACAGTGCAGGCACCAACTGAAGTGTTGGCTGCCGACATCGTCACCAGTCAAAAGCGCCTTGGCAACCTGCCGGCCGTGCGCGTACCACACTTCCCGGCCAGCGGCCTGATGGTCACTCGCCTCGACAACCTGTCGCTGTACTGGCAGGAAGGCACCCGCCGCCGCACCGTCGTCGACAACGCCAAGCGCGACCGCATCGAAAACTTCGAGTCGGTCAACGAAAGCTACGTCATCGAAGACCTGGGCTGCGCCGCCCTGGCCGAAAACATAACCCTGAGCTGAGGCGGCCATCATGACCAACCCCTGCCGTCACCACTTTGAACGTGTAACGGCTGCCGTCGAAGCGGCGGCTACAGACCCCACCCAGACTATGGCCGGCGCCACGGCCTACGAGCACCAGCTCAACCAACTGCTGCAAGACCGCCTGCGCCTGAAACAGGTCCAGTCCAACCAGGGCAAGGCCGAACTCAAACGCCAGCTACTGCCAAGCTACGAATCCTACGTGCAAGGTGTGCTGGAAGGTGGCAAAGGCGCCCAGGACGAAGTGATGACCACCGTCATGGTCTGGCGCTTCGATGCCAGCGACTTCACCGGTGGCCTCGACATTGCGACCTACGTGCTGAAGCACAGAATGGTCATGCCCGACCGCTTCGCCCGCACCTTGGGTTGCCTGGTCGCTGAAGAGGTCGCCACAGCGGCCTTCAAGGCTCAGAAAATCGGCGAACCGTTCGACCTGGCCATCCTACATCGCACCGCCGAACTCACCGACGCCGAAGACATGCCCGACCAGGCCCGCGCCAAGCTGTTTCTCGCCATGGGCCGCGCCACGTTGGAAGGCATCACCGAAGAAGTCCCAGGCCACCCCGGTCAACTTCAGGCCGGCGTGGATCTGCTGAAAAAAGCCATCGCTCTGCACGACGCCTGCGGTGGCAAGAAAGATCTGGAGCGGGCCGAACGCCTGCTCAACAAACGTGCCGGCCCTGCCGGCTAACCGAGCGTCCCCACGCACCCCGCCGGCTCGGGGCAGATCGGCCAGGCAGCTCCTCCTGAACGTGAAGCCCTGACCACCGGCGACCTATCTTTGAGTGCTGTTCCATGAGCGGATTCATAGCCGGCGGCACCGTCGCCAGCGGCCATATCAACACCGATGCCTTCTGGCCCGCGATCGACTTGGATCAGTTGCGTGCCACGCTGCGGATCGACGCAAGCGTCACCGCGCCGCGCCTGGAAACCGCCGCGGTTGCAGCCGCCATCAGCGTCAACCGCGAGCTAAGCGAATGGCGAGCCACCCAACAAGCTGCCGGCTATACGAAACTTGTCGACATGCCCGGCGAGCGAATCAACGACGTACTGGTCCTGGTACACCTCTACCGCCGCGCCATCGAGGCTGCTACCGGTGCCGAAGTTTGCGAGCGTTACCGCTTCTATGACTCCACAAACAGCGGACACCAGAACGCAGAAGAACTTACGCCAAACATCGACGACTACCGCCGTGACTTGCGTTGGGCGGTGCGTGACTTTCTCGGCATCAATCGCACCACCGTAGAGTTGATTTGATGAAGGTCACCGTCCGCGCCCACCAAAACGACACCGTCGATTCCCTTTGCTGGCGTCACTACGGTCGCACAGCTGGCGTGACCGAGGCGGTACTCCAAGCTAACCCCGGCCTGACCGACTACGGGCCGATGCTGCCCCAAGGCCTTGCCGTGCAAATGCCCGAAGCCCAGACGGCCGCACCACAGCGGCAGATGGTGAATCTATGGGACTAATGCCCTCTACAAGACCTAGACCTCATGAACAAACCTGAAAGCCTGCGCACTCACCTGCTCGCCACCATTGGCGAACTCAAGCACAACCCCGACCGACTCATGATTTTCATCGACAACGGCAAGGTCCGCTGCACCGCCGCGGCCAGTTTGTCCTTCGAGTACAGCTTTGATCTGCAGGTGATCCTCACAGACTTCGCCGGCCATCCCGACAGCGTTATGTTGCCGGTGCTGGGCTGGTTGAAAGTGAATCAAGCGGATCTGCTTGAGAACTTGAATAAGTCCGCAGAGGGCATCCAGTTCGAAGCCGACATTCTGGACAACAGTAAGGTGGACCTCAGCCTGACCCTGTCGCTGAGCGAACGTGTGATCGTGGGGAGAGACGCCGACGGCAACACAACTATCCGCCACCCTGGTGAACCTCAGCCCACTGCCGCATTTCTCGACCCGGCGTGGATACCCAGTGCCCAGAGTCCCAGTAGCGAATGGGTCATACCGAAGTGACCAACCGACAAGAAGCGCTGGAAGACTGGGCCTCAGGTCTACTGAGCCAACTTGAACCGGCCGCACGAAGCAAACTCGCCCGCAGCATCGGCCAAGCCCTACGACGCAGTCAGCAACAAAGGATCATTGCCCAGCGCAATCCGGACAAGAGCAAGTACACACCGCGAAAGCAGCGAAACTTACGAAAGAAAAAAGAACGAGTGAAGCAGAAGGCCCAGATGTTCCAGAAGATGCGCACTTCAAACTTTCTAAAAGCCAAAGGCAATAACTACGCAATCAGTATCGGGTTCACAGGACGCATTGCCCGCATTGCGAGGGTACATCAATACGGATTGAAGGACCGGGCTAAACCGGATGCACCAATGGTCCGCTATAAACAACGTGAAATCTTAGGCTTAACGAAAGGTGAAATTGAATTAATTGGGGCTACTCTGCTAACAATCTTCAGTATTTGAGATGCAGCCCATAGCGCTATCTTTGCAGTATATCCTCTGCCAAATTGATACAACGATTCACCATAGGCTTCCATGACAGCCAATTCAAATCACTCCAGCCCTTAGTCTGTTCGGGAAGGCAAAATTCTGTTCCTAACCTTTCAACCCCAACATCCACTATCGCACCTGATTTTGGAACGACATGCATACATTCGTTTGCCTCTGGCGAGGCAGCATCGATTCTCTCCCTAGCCTGTATTATTGTTGCTCTATTATGATAAATGATGGAATACCCCTGTAACCGCTTCTGCTCTTCCTCTATCGCCTTAGAGCGCACTTCACGAGCCCAAAATCTATATTCGTACTCTTCCCTACTAGGTTCAGAGAGACTACCTTGATTTGCCGCCGCCAAAGCAGAGGCAATCGCGTACCCCAAAGAAAGTTCCTGTTGTTTTAAGAGATCAAGAACCCCCGACCCACCGATTGCTGTCAACTGCTCAGGACTTAATTTGAGCTTTGCAGCCAAGGCAACGCTCATGTCTACCTGTTCGCTATAAGCGACATATTTTGCCGCCCGCGTAAACAAAACAACATAAGGATCTCCGAACATTGTTTCAATATCATTAGAATCCTTATTATCTTCGTACTGTTTCTTCTCCACCTGAACTCGCGTTATAAAGTCTTTTCCGAGCCGAATTGAAGTATCGCGAATACCCGCCAAGACCACATAACCTGTTTGTTTTGAGGACGTCTTACTATCAGCAGAAATGATAGATCCAACGCCTAACCCCCCTTCAGTTTGTGTGGCTCCTGACCATCGAGCAACAACAATATTTTTCTTTCCACCAAGATTTCTGAGCTCCGTCAAAGAAGTTTTAATTTTGTCTTGCGCGACCAATTTTGCCATTAAAGCATCTGACTGTGCAGCCGTCAGCCCTGCTTCGTCCACCGACTTGGCCCCTATACTTTTGGCTATTGATGAAAGCTGAAGATCAGCTCCTGCCTCTTGGGCGGTTTTTCCTTTGACCTTGGACAACCCAATAGAAGCCAAAGTCAACTTAACGTCCGCCACGCTGACTTCAACTGCCTGCTCTGCAAGCCCATCTAGCGCGGCTTTAATGCCAACCACATCGCTATAAACCGCGTCTGTATTAAATTTTGTCACAACCATTTTTGAGCACTGAGCAGAGATAGGGAGAGCTAATAAATCGGGAAGTTCTCCTCCAGGGGAGGTAACAGTTTGACCCGCAGATATTGGCAATGAAAGGCCAGTAATGTTCACGGATGTTCTGTTCTCGTGGCCCTGAGCATCCCCCCGCGACTCATAATCCGCTCCTAAATCTTCAAATGACAATTGAATTGGGTGTTCCTTTGCAGACCAAAATGAGCAGCCGCTCAATATAGTAGCAATAATCACAAAACCAGCAGACCCGACTACAAATCTCATAAACACCCCTATAACCATCTCAACAATCACTATTTAAAAAGACAATAACGAAACTAGAGATATGTCTCGAATTTGCTGCTTTATATCTACTTCGTAAAACGCACATTCAGCCAGCTCTTATCTCATGAGCAAAAGCCTAGAACCTACGACCACCATTATAGTTTTGAATTCTTTCCTAAAAATGAGCATAGCCATCATTTTGCCGCTAGCAAATAATTTTTCTGAGGCTAAAAAACTGGTCAATAATCATAGTGTTGGCTTGTACGAGCGCCTCTATTGGCTAAACCAACCCGTCATGATTTCAGCGTGAATTGACCATGCCCTAGAGTGTAAGGCAGCAGGGGTCATCGCCTGAAGCAACCGCCCCCTAGGACAGGAGCATCCCCAGCACCGGTGACAGAGATGCCTGTAGTATAAAGTGCGGTCCCTTCAGAAGCTTCGCACTGCGAGCTTTTGAAATCCAAAGAAACGAGAACGGCGTAACATTGGACTCAGGAAGACTAGAGATAAATCTCTTATGACCAGTCCTGCAATAAAAACACTTCCTACTTACCATTTCGTACAAACAGATGCTCAGGTTGTATTTTATCGAGATAAACCTGATGTAAGCTTTCCAAGTAACACTCACCCACACCGGTGAGTACAAAAGACGTTTTAACATACTGAACCGTCTCACTACTCAGCATGCTTTTACTTCGAGAAGCAAGTGATATCTCTCTTTTAGACATTCGCAGAACCAATAGAATATCCCCCAACCCATCCTGAAGCAGATAATCATTATGATAGCCGTGCATAAAATGAAAAATATCCACAAGCATCATCGCATTAGTAATTCTTATTTGATCATGAAACTGCGCAAGGGTAATTTCTTTCTTTACCAGACGACGAAAGACCCCACCTAGAATCTTCGCCTTCTGTTCCGAGTCCACCTTCTCGACAAACTCTATAAGCTCAACTACAAGCTCATCTTTCTTTCCCTCTTTTTCGAGCATCAACGAAAATTCTTTCATTTCCGCATCCGAGTACGTTCCGGCTGACTCGCAGAACTCTTTTATTTTCTGCTTAAATCTAGCCCCCTTAAATCTACGATAAGCTTTTGACATGCCAAAAACGGTGGATACAATAGGAACCTCTTTAAGCATGTCACTTTCTACAAAAGCATCAATTAATGCCTCAGCATAATCAGCAACAGGCACATCGCTTACTATCTCTTTAGCTAGCGCTTTAGACTCTCGTTTTTTCATACCATCTGCCTACAGAATACAGTTTGGATGATGGAGTATAGGTGTTATCTCTAGCTCTGTTCGTTAGATAAGTGCGATTGTGCGCATCCCTCTTACAATGAGTCGATGCTGCAGTAGTTCACCTGAAGCGCCACCATCGGCGCCATGAACGACCTACCCACCCTTACCCGCCTAATCGAAAACCTCATCCGCTACGGCACCATCGCCGCCGTCCAGATGAAGCCCCCACGTGTGCGAGTCAAAACCGGAACCCTGACCACCGCCTGGCTCCCCTGGATCGTCCTACGCGCTGGCGCCGACCGCGAGTGGAACCCTCCTACAGAAAACGAACAGGTTCTGCTTTTCAGCCCCTCCGGCCAACTTTCCAACGGCGTAGTCCTAACCGGCCTATTCAGCGACCACATCCCAGCCAACGGCGACCGCGAAGGCCTGCACCGTTACACCTACCGCGACGGCACGGTGATTGAGTACGACAGCATCGCCCACCAACTCAACGCCACCCTCACCGATGGCGGCACCACCACCCTGACCAGCCCCGGCGGCATCAACCTGATCGGCGATATCACACACAAGGGCAATTACACCCAAACCGGCAACCAGAAAGTCACCGGAAAGATCACCGTCTCGAAGGATGTTATTGCAGCCGGCATCAGCCTGGTAAACCACCCGCACAGCGGCGTCACGCCTGGCAGTGGCATGACGGGGAAGCCCATATGAACCGATACACCGGCGCGCCCCTCACCGCTGAAGAAAACATCGCTCAATCAATAAGCGACATCCTCAGCACCCGCCTCGGCACCCGTGTGATGCGCCGCGAATACGGCAGCCTCCTACCCGACCTGGTGGACCATCCATTCAACGACATCACCCGCTTGCAGGTGTACGCCGCCACGGTTATCGCACTGATGCGCTGGGAACCGCGCATCAGCCTCAGCCGCGTGCAGTTTCTAGGCATCACATTGCAAGGCCAGGCGTCACTGGACATCGAAGGCAGTATTGTCGATAGCAATCAGTCGCTGAGTTTGAGCGTGCCCCTGCACTTAGGGGGTAGTGCGTGAGTTCGTTTGTTGCCATCGACCTGAGCCAGCTTCCAGCGCCGCAGGTGGTCGAACAGATCGATTACGAGCAGATCCTCGCCGAGCGCAAGGCCTACGCCATCAGCCTATGGCCCGTCGAAGAGCGCGCCGAGATTGCCACGCGCCTCAACCTGGAATCGGAGCCATTGACCAAACTGCTCCAAGAGAATGCCTACCGTGAAATGGTCTGGCGTCAACGGGTCAATGAAGCCTCTACGGCAAACATGCTCGCCCTCGCCAGAGGCACCGACCTGGACAACCTAGCCGCCAACTACAACGTCAGGCGCTTGATTATTCAGGCCGCCAAGCCGTCCGTCATGCCACCGATTCCGTTGCAGATGGAGAGTGACGACAGCCTGCGGGAACGGGCGCAGATGGCGTGGGAAGGATTAAGCACCGCGGGCCCGCGCAACAGCTACATCTTTCATGCCCGGTCGGCTCACGGCCAAGTCGCCGATGCCACTGCCGAGAGCCCATTGCCGGCTGAAGCGGTAGTGACTGTGCAATCGATACTCGGCGACGGCAGCGCTCCACCCGCCCTCCTCGCCGCCGTCAAAACCTACCTCAGCGACGATGACAGGCGCCCTGTAGGCGACCGATTGACCGTGCAAAGCGCCAAGATCATCCCTTACCAGGTCAAGGCCAGACTGTTCCCATCATCCTTCGGACCTGAAAACGAGCTGAGTATGACGGCAGCAAACGCGAAGCTATTCAGCTTCGTGCATCAGCGACGTCGCCTGGGCCTGGAAGTGTCTGAATCGATCATTCACGCCTCGCTGCATGTCGAGGGCGTGCGCAAAGTCGTGCTGCAGGATTGGGTCGATATCGTTGCAACGCCCTACGAGGCGCCGTATTGCACGAGCATTGAGCTGGCATGGGGTGTTGAATGATCGCCGACACGCCGCTGCTCCCGAGCAATTCGACACCGCTGGAGCGGCAAGCTGCGCAAGCACTGGCCCAGATCCAGCGCGTCCCTATTCCACTGCGCACCCTGTACAACCCCGACCTGTGCCCATTGCCGCTACTGCCCTACCTGGCCTGGGCTTGCTCAGTCGATCGCTGGGATAGCCAGTGGAGCGAAGCGGCCAAGCGTGCCGCCATCCGCAGCGCTTATTACATCCACTCGCGCAAAGGCACCCTCGGCTCGCTGCGCCGTGTCGTCGAGCCGCTGGGGTATTTGATCGACATCGTGGAGTGGTGGCAGACCGAACCTGAAGGCCCTCGGGCAACCTTCACGCTAAAAATAGGTGTGCTCGAAAGCGGTATCACCGAAGCGATGTACCAGGAGCTGGTATGGCTCATCGACGACGCCAAGCCGCTGACCCGACACCTGATCGGCCTCGACATCATTCTGCAAACCCAACTGGACGACTTCGTCGGCGTCGCCCTTTACGACGGCGATGAGATCGACGTGTATCCCTGGAGCAATCCCGACATCCATGTGGACATCCAGGCCTACAGCAACCTGACCATTTACACCCTCGATGAACTGGATGTGTATCCCCATGGTGAATGAGAAAACGCTTTTCGGCGGTATGTTGACCGAGCTTGGCGCTGCCAAGAAAACCAATTGCGAAGCCCTTGGAATTCCTTGGGAGCCAAAGTACATGCTGATCGGTGATGCCAATGGCACCGACCCGGTGCCGAGCCCGACGCAAACACAATTGATCAACCAGGTCTATCGCGCCCAGCTTAATCAACTGCGTGTTTCCCCAACGGACCCAAACATTCTGATCGCTGAGGTGGTGCTGCCGCCTGACGTGGGCGGCTGGTGGGTGCGCGAGTTGGCGCTTGAAGACAAAGACGGCGTGTTTTGCGCCGTTGGAAATGCAGCGCCCAGCTATAAACCTCTGCTGACACAAGGCACCGGTCGTAACCAGGTGGTGCGGATGCACATCATCACCACTGGGACCGCGAATATTCAGTTGAAGATCGATCCCTCGGTAGTGCTTGCGACTCGCGAGTATGTGGATAACAAGATCCAAGAAGAGCTATACAAGCTCGATCATAAGCCGTCGGCTCGCGTAGCCACCACGGCCAATATCAAGCTGACGGGCCTTCAGAAAGTTGATGGCGTGACAGTGATTGCAGGCGACCGCGTGTTGGTAAAAGACCAGAAGTCGGCCAAGGAAAACGGCCTCTACATAGCCTCTACAGGGGCTTGGCGACGAGCCCCGGATGCCGACAGCGGCGCCAAGGTCACCTCGGCACTCGTTGTGTCCGTTGAGCAAGGCACTGTCCAAGCCGACACGATCTGGCAGCTGACTACAGACGATGTCATTGAGCTGAACACCACAGCACTCACATTTCGGCAAGTGACGCAAAACGATGCGCCCAAACGATTGGCTTCCCAGTCAGAAGTTGATGCCGGGAAGCTTGATACCGTGGCGGTATCTCCGAAAACGATGCGATGGGGCTTTGCTGCATCCTTCCACACAAACGGCTACATCATTTTCCCCACTTGGCTTGGCGGCTTAGTCATCCAGTGGGTTAACGGCGATATCCCCGCAGGAGCAGGCGAGACTCAGGTAAGCCTGCCAATAGCCTTTCCAAGTACAAACTTCGGGACCTCAATATCAACCTCCTCCGAAAAAGCGGTCGTCGTTAATCGCTACAATAAAACTCTGAGTAGTACCAATGTGCAGGTACGGTCGATTAGCAGCTCAGGCGTGGCGGCCCCCGACTTTCAAGTCTGGTACCAATTTATCTGCATAGGAAAATGAGCGTGCGCAAATATAGTAAAAGTACCGAAACCAGTTACATCATCGGTTTCCATCCGGACATTCCATCTGACGCAGTGGATATCTCAGACGAATGCTATGAGCGGGTGATCGGCAATCCCACCCCAGGCAAAGTGCGTAGCCATGACGCCATGGGTTTGCCGATTCTGATCGATCCAACTCCATTAACGCTGGAGCAGTTGGCAGTCATTGAGCGCCTATGGCGAGATGCTCAAATCCACAGCATGCGCTGGCTGCGCGAGCGCCACCGGGACGAGGTAGATTCAGCAAGGCCAACAACCCTCACCGACGAGCAATCAACAGAGCTGCTGAACTATGTCCAGGCCCTGCGAGACTGGCCCGTAGCACCCGGTTTTCCCAGCTCGGAACATCGCCCTTCGCCACCGACATGGGTGGCTGTGCAGAGCCAATAAACACCAATCTGTTTTATGTTCACACGATGGTAGGTATCGAGCCCTACAGCTACATACTCGGAAACACCACATCCCAATCCCAAGGCTACGTTACCTTGCGCCTTTGCCTACAACTAAGACAGAATCCGCCCGCTTGTGTGCCCTGGTCCGTACCGGTAGCTTGGTTTCCGTCACTGCTCATCAGTGATCGGGTTTAGCGACCCGAATCGGTACGGTTGCATCAGCGCTCCTGATCTCATTGCAGATATTCCAATCTGCGATTGTTGTAATGGTGGCTGTGCGCGGGAGACCTTCGGGTCTGCCGGGCTCCTGTACCCCCGGTTCGCTAACCTGCGTACAGCCGCCACCCTAACTTGCTTAGCGACAAGTCATGGTGGCCCAATCAGGTCAGGAGATTCACCATGTTCAAGGTCACACCCAATCCCCCGGAATCAGATCCCACCTCTTCCTACTCAAGCCTCGATCCGGAAAAATTCCACGAAGCCACTGAGCGGGCGCTTAATTATTATTTGAAGCCGGAACAGGCCAAACCCAAGAAAGAACCAGCAGCGGATCAGCTCTTCACTGTCGTCGAAAGCATCGACACTGAAAGCCTACTCGCCAACCTCAGCGAAAACCTGGCGTCAGCCAATGCCATGATCAGCGATCTGGCATTCGATCTTGAAGGTTCTCGCCGGCATGTTGCGATGGGTATCCAGCAAGTCATTGAGGTGAGCGAACTGCTGGCCAATCGTGCGCTGGATATCGTCGATCCGCGTTAGCAATGGGGCCGTGACCGAAAGGGTTAGCCGAGGCTTGTAGCCCCCCTGCCTACAAGGCCATCGGCTCGCCCAATCGGTGCAAGCGCGGCAGCCTGTGCAGTGTCATTTCAAACACTGCACAGGCACCCCATGACCGATTATCTCCATGGCGTGCGGGTCATCGAACTCAACGACGGCACCCGCCCCATTCGTTCCATCCCCACCGCGGTCATCGGCATGGTCTGCACGGCCGACGACGCCGATGCAGGCATCTTCCCCTTCGACACGCCGGTCCTGCTAACCAACGTTCAAACCGCCATCGGCAAAGCCGGTACCACGGGCACCCTGGCGTCCAGCCTACAGGCCATAGCCGACCAGACCAGGCCCTACACCATTGTCGTGCGCGTGAAGGAAGGCGCCACCGAGGAAGAGACCACCAGCGCCCTGATCGGCACCACCACCGCCGAAGGCAAATACACCGGCCTGAAAGCCCTGCTCGCCGCCAAGGCCCGCGTCGGCATGGTGCCGCGCATCCTCGGTGTGCCAGGCCTGGACAGCCTGCCGGTGGCCACCGCCCTGGTGTCTATTGCTCAGCAGGTACACGGCTTCGCCTACGTCAGCGCCTGGGGCTGCAAAACCAAGGAAGAGGTGACCGCTTACCGGACCAATTTCGGCGCCCGTGAAGCGATGGTCATCTGGCCCGAATTCCAGAATTGGAACACCGTCAACAACGCCACGGTGACCGCCTCGGCCGTGGCCCGCGCCTTGGGTTTGCGCGCCAAGATCGATCAGGAAGTGGGTTGGCACAAGACCCTGTCCAACGTCGCCGTCAACGGCGTGACCGGCATCAGCGCCGACGTGTTCTGGGATCTGCAAAACCCGGCCACCGACGCCAACTACCTCAACAGCCATGAAGTCACCACGCTCATCAACGAGGGCGGCTTTCGCTTTTGGGGCAGCCGCACCACCAGCAATGACCCTCTGTTCGCCTTCGAGAACTACACCCGCACGGCACAGATCCTCGCCGACACCATGGCCGAGGCGCACATGTGGGCGGTGGATAAGCCGCTGCATGCGTCCCTGGTGCGCGACATCACCGAAGGGATCAATGCCAAGTTCCGCGAGCTGATCGGCACGGGCTATTTGATCGGTGGCAAGTGCTGGTTTCCAGACGACGCCAACGGCAAGAACACCCTCAAGGCCGGCAAGCTGTTCCTCGATTATGACTACACCCCTGTCCCACCGCTGGAAGACCTCACGCTGCGCCAGCGCATCACCGACCGCTATCTGATGGACTTCGCCAACAAGATCAATAGCTGAACCGCGCAACGGAGAGCCCTGCCATGGCCATGCCCCGCAAACTCAAGAACCTCAATCTGTTCAACGACGCCAACAGCTACTTGGGCGTGGTCAAGACCGTCACCCTGCCCCCGCTCGGCCGCAAGATGGAAGGCTATCGCGGCGGAGGTATGAACGGCCCGGTCAAGGCTGATCTTGGCTTCTCGGACGACGGTATTCAGTTCGAATGGAAGACCGGCGGCCTGGATCTGATCGCCCTCAAACAATTCGGTGCCGTCAACGCTTCGGGCATTGCCTTGCGCTTCAGCGGCGCTTTTCAACAGGACGACACCGAGGCCGTCAGCGCCGTGGAGATCGTGATGCGCGGCCGCCATGAGTCGATTGAGATGGGTGAAGCGCAACCCGGTGAAGACACCGAGCACAGCATCACCACCACCTGCAGCTATTACAAGTTGATCATCGACAACGAAGAGATCATCGAAATCGACCTGCTCAATTTCATAGAAATCGTGGACGGCGTGGACATGCTGGAAAAACAGCGCCGAGCCCTCGGCATCTGACCTGCCCCTAAACCTTGGAGCCTTACATGAAGACTGAAGAAACGCTCACAGCCCTGCCGCCAGAGGATGACAACAGCGTCACCCTGGATACGCCGATCATCCGGGGAAAGACCCTGATCGACAGCATCACCTTGCGTAAACCACAGGCCGGCGAGTTGCGCGGTGTGCACCTGGTCGAGTTGTTGAACATGGACGTGGCGACCTTGATCAAGATCCTGCCGCGTATCAGCAACCCAAGCATCACCGCGCCGGAAGCCGCTGGCATGGACCCCGCCGACCTGCTCGCCTGTGGCAGCAAGATCTCTGGTTTTTTGTTGCAGAAGTCGGTGAAGGCGGATGCCTCCCTCGTTGCGTAGAAGATGCCATGGCCGACCTGGCCGTGGTTTTCCACTGGGCACCGACGGACATGGACCCGTTGGGCCTGCAAGAACTGATGGCGTGGCGCGAGCGCGCCCGGGCGCGGAGTGTCACCGATGGGCAATGACTTAAAACTGCGCGTGCTGCTGGGCGCTATCGACAAAGCCAGCGGCCCTTTGAAGGTGATCGACAAACGCAGCACCGCCACCGCTCGCGCATTGAAAGAAACCCGTGATCGCCTCAAGGCGCTCAATGCCCAACAACAAGACATCAGCGCCTGGCGTGCTCAGCGGTCGGCGTCACTGCGCACCGAAGAGGCGCTTAACGCGGCACGGGAAAAGGTTCGCGCCCTCAGCCAACAGTTCGCAGCGACCGGAGCGCCGACGCGAGCCATGACTAAGCACTTTCAGGCCGCCGTCAGGGCCGCCCAGGCGCTTAAGCAGCAGCATCGCAAGCAAGGTGAACAGCTCCAAGCGCTGCGTGCTCGACTGGCCGGCGCGGGTATCAGCACCCAACATCTGGCCCGTGACGAACGCCAGCTACGCCAACAGATCGGAGCCACCAATGCCAGCCTAAGCACACAATACAAACGACTGGCCGCATTGAATGAACAGCAACGGCGCCTGAGCACTGCGCGGGCTTCATTGGATACTTCACGGCGTAGCGCCGGCGAGCTGACCGCCAAAGGTGCTGTCGCAACTGCCGGTGGCGGTTCGGTGTTGTACGCAGGGGCACGGATGTTATCGCCGGGCGTCGACTTCGACGCCAGCATGAGCCAGGTGCAGGCGATTACTCGTCTGGATGAGCATGCCGATGCGCTCAAGGCTTTGCGCACTCAAGCTCGCGAGCTGGGCGGCGCCACCCAATTCACCGCAGGACAGGCTGCCGATGCCCAAGGCTACCTAGGGATGGCAGGCTTCGAACCCAACGCCATCCGGGCCGCGATGCCAGGCATGCTCAACCTAGCGGCGGCAGGTGGTACTGAGTTGGCTCAGACCGCTGACATCGCGTCGAACATCCTGTCGGGGCTGGGCCTGACAGCCGATGAAATGGATCGCCTCGGCGATGTGCTGGTGGGGACGTTCACCCGCTCCAATACCACTCTGCAAATGCTGGGCGACACCATGAAGTACGCCGCGCCCATGGCGAAAACGTACGGTGTGGAATTGGAAGTGGCCGCCGCGATGGCCGGCAAACTCGGCGATGCAGGCCTACAGGGCAGCATGGGCGGCACCGCACTCAGCTCGATCATGAACCGCTTGGCCGCCCCACCCAAAGGCGCTGAAAAAGCCTTGCAGCAACTGAACATCACCACGGCCGATGCGGTCGGAAACCTGCGCCCCCTGCCCGACCTTTTGAAGGAGATCTACAGCAAAACCCATCGCCTGGGCACCGCCGAGAAAGGCGGGCTGTTCAAAGCGATTGCCGGGGAAGAAGCGGTCAAGGGCATGGCTCAACTGGTAGAACAGGCGGGCACTGGACAGTTGCAGGTGCTCATCGCCAACCTGCGCCAAAGCCAGGGCGAAGCGGCGCGCACGGCTAAGGTTATGGCCGATAACCTCAAGGGTGATTTGACCAGCCTCAGCAGCGCCTGGCAGGACCTAGGTATCGAATTACAGGACCAACAGAACGAACCGCTTAGAGAGCTGGCTCAATCCGTCACCGCGCTTGTCAGGAGCATCAAATCCTGGGCGCGGGAGAATCCCAAACTCGCGGCTGGACTCGTTAAAACCGTTGCAATCATCGCCGCGCTGGCCGTCGCTGTCGGCGGGCTGATGCTGGCGTTAGCGAGCGTTCTGTTGCCATTCGCAGCGTTGCGTTTCGTCCTTGTTCAGTTGGGTTTTCGTCTGCCGGGTTTGATTGGCTTGCTGTCGACTTTGGGCCGTACCGTGCTGCCATTCGTGGCGAGGGCGTTGCTCATTGTCGGGCGTGCCCTGATGCTTAATCCAATTGGACTGGCAATCACCGCCATCGCCGGCGCGGCGTATCTGCTGTATGAACACTGGGACGCGGTGACGGGGTATTTAGCCGGCGCTTGGCGTGAAATCCAGACCGGTTTCGACAATGGGCTGGGCGGCATTTTGAAAGTGCTTGCGGACTTCAGCCCGGTCGGGTTGATCTACCAAGCGTTCGCCGCTGTCATGAAGTACCTGGGCATCGATTTGCCCAACCGCTTTACCGCCTTCGGTGGGTTGATGGTCGACGGCCTGGTCAACGGACTAACCGCGGGCATGAACCGCCTGAAAGAGGTGGTTGACCGCCTCGGCACCCGGACCATCGAGGCTTTCAAAGAGACCCTGGGCATCCATAGTCCCTCACGCATATTTGCCGAGTTGGGCGGCTTCACGGTGGAGGGGCTTGTCCAAGGCCTAACGTTGCATGCCGATGGCCCCCTGGGCGCTATAACCGCCCTGGGCGAGCAGCTCATCGCTGCCGGAGGACGGTTGTCGTCGATTGATTCACTGACGGTCGATACTCGCGCTCCGATCAGCCCACGACCTTCCCAACACATTGATAGCCACGACACCTATGCCATTCACATCCACACCACGCCAGGCATGGACGCCAACGCAGTCGCCCGGACCGTACGTGCCGAAATAGCACGGCATCAAAACGAGAAGGCCGCTCGACGCCGCAGCCGTCTTTCGGACCTGGAGTAGCCAACCATGATGCTTGCCTTGGGCATGTTCGTATTTAGCCTCTCCACCGCGGCCTATCAGGAACTGCAACGCCAAACCGAATGGCGCCACGTGAGCAACCCACGCATCGGCGCCGCCCCGGCGAGGCAATTTGTCGGGCGCGGTGAGGACGTTATCACCCTGCCTGGCGTCATCCTGCCGGAACTGGCCAGCAGTGCCTTGAGCCTCAACGCCCTACGCCTGATGGCGAATACCGGGAAGGCCTGGCCGATGGTCGAGGGCAGCGGACGAATCTATGGGCTGTGGATTATCGACAACCTGAGCGAAACCAAAACGCTGTTCTTTCGCGACGGCACACCACGGCGGATTCAGTTCAGCCTCAGCCTCAAGCGCATCGATGACGACCGCATCGACCTGCTCGGCGCGGCGACCAGCGTCGGCGTAAGCATCATGAGGGCGTTGCTGTGATCGATACTGCTCTCCCCCATGTCACCGGCTATCTGAATCGCCAAGATACCGCCCATCCAGTGCCGGCGTTCCGCATCACGGTCGATGGAAAAGACATCGCCCAGTTAATTAGTCCGCGATTGATGAACCTGGAACTGGCCGACAATCGCGGCATCGAGGTCGATCAGTTGAGCATCACCCTCAGCGACCACGACGGACTTTTAACCATCCCGCCTAAAGGCGCGGTCATCCGGCTGTGGTTGGGTTGGAGTGACACCGGCTTGGTGGACAAAGGCAGCTACACCGTCGATGAAACCGAGCACAGCGGCGCACCGGACGTACTTAATATTCGCGCTCGCTCGGCGGATCTTCGCAAGGGTTTGAAAACCAAACGCGAGCGCAGTTGGAGCAACACCAAACTGGGCGACGTCCTGGATGACATCGCTTTGGGCAACGACCTAACCGCCAATGTTGCCGGTGCCTTGGCCGAGTTGCCCATCCTGCAGCTGGACCAGGCGAGCGAATCGGATGCCAACCTAATCAGCCGCCTTGGGGAAGAGTTCGACGCCGTGGTCACCGTCAAAGCCGGACACCTGTTGTGCCTGCCGGCTGGCGGTGGCAAGACCGCCAGCGGTGCAGATTTGCCCCACATCACTCTCAACCGGACCGATGGCGACCAACACCATTATCTACAAGCTGACCGTGGCAGTTACGACGGGGTACGTGCGTATTTCTATGACGTAAACAGCGCGAAGAAACAGGAAGCTATTGCCGGTGGCGGCGACTCTCTCAAAGACCTTCGCCACACCTACAGCGACCGCCAGTCTGCCTTGCGCGCCGCTCGCTCTGAATTCAACCGGTTGCAGCGCGGTAGCGCGACCCTCAGCTACACCTTGGCCCGGGGACGTCCTGACCTGATTCCAGAACTGACCTACACGCTCCAGGGCGTAAAGCAGGAGATAGACGCCATCATTTGGTACGGCGGCAACGTGCTGCATAGCCTGAGTGCGGACAATGGCTACACCGTCAGTTTGGAGTTGGAGAGCAAGCTACCCGAGGACACGGTTGAGGGGCTGGCTGAAGAGAACAGAGGTGACTTCACCGGCGTCATCGCCTACTACCGCGATAGGAAGTCCGGGAAGGAAAAGGCCGTGACGATTGGAGACCAGAGCAAGCCCAAGCGGCTGCACTGGTTGTACGCCACGGAGCATTCGGCGAAGCGGGTTATAGATCGGGAGTGGAAGCGAATGAAGACAGAACGGCAATAACCCGTATTACGAAGACGTTAAAGACAATGCTCAAGGACGACCTCATGCAAGACATACGTTGCGGCCATTGCTGCCGCAAACTCGCCGCTGCCAGCGGCTTCCAGGAATTACAGATCAAGTGCCCGCGCTGTCGGACACTCAACCATCTGAAGGCCCAGAGCCTCCCCCAAGCGTGCCGCGAGCACCCAGAACAACGAGTTCATGAATGCAGCAACCCACCATTGGCAGCCTGTTCGCAGGCATAGGAGGCTTTGATGTCGGATTTGAAAACGCGGGATACCGCAGCGCCTGGCAAGTTGAACTCAACCCCGTCAACCGGGCTGTGCTTGCCGATCGATTTCCCCATGCACGCCAGTTCGAAGACGTGCGCCAGTGCGGCGCCCATAACCTCTCCCCCGTCGATGTCCTCACCGCTGGCTTCCCCTGCCAGGACATCAGCATCGCCGGATGTCGGGAGAGCAATCAAGACACCCGAGGCCTGCGCGGCGAACGCAGCGGCCTGTTCTGGGAAGTCATACGTATCCTCAAAGAGATACAACCTGGCTGGGTGGTCCTTGAGAACGTCGTTAACTTGCTCGCTGTCAACGATAGCCAAGACTTTGAGACAGTCATCCGGGCCCTTGCGGACTGCGGGTATGTGGGATTTTGGCGAGTGCTTAATGCTCAATATTTCGGAGTCCCCCAGCAACGTCGTCGAATATTCCTGGTCGCAGGTTATCGACGCATGCCCCCCTTCGAGTTCCTGGCTGACGCCGCGCCAGTGGACGCAATACCTCCAGCGTCTCGCTCGATCCGATGGCCACGCCCCGCGGATGCCTGGGCTGCCAATACTCTATTGGCAAACAAGGCCGGATCCCAAATCGCTTTGGGCTGTACCACTTTCGTCGCTCACGCGAACGGATGGGATCAGATGGCTGAGCGGCAGCGAGCGGCTGAAGATGATGGGTTTTGCCTCGGACTGGATGCGGCCAACCTTGCGGAGGCTTTCAGTGCCGGAAATGCCGTTGTTACGCAGGTGGCGGAGTGGGTTGGGCGGGGGTTGAGTCAACAGTGGCAACGTGGCCACCGTTGAACAAGCTTGAAAAATAAAATACTTAATTGATGAGGTTGAGCCTAACTCGGACTCAACTTCTCAAAGCTCTAGACTATGAAAATGGATTAATCTTTGTCTTCTTGAGAGTTCCTAATTTGCCGTAACGTGTTGCCTACGGTTATTGCACTCATCAATTCCTTCTCTGCTTTTATTTCACTCAAAGTTCGTCCAAAAACGGAACTAACTGCATCGATAGTCCGCTGAGTTACGCCTACATCATACGCTTGAAGAGCCCTACCTGCCAGAGAAGCAAGAATATCAATGCCAGCTGCGGATTGGCTGCCCTTGAGCCTATCCATATCCTCTTTCATCTGTTTGATAATCTTTTGAGACTTGCTATCTTCCGCCTTTAAAGCATCCAGCTCATTTAAACGATCTGCTATGTCAGCCATAGCCTCATCGCGCTCCTTCAATGCATTTTCGCGGTCCCTGATCGCTAAATTTTTTTCTTCCTCCGTTTCTTTCAAAACTAGGGTTAGATTTTTTACAAACGACCCCATCTCATCAGCACTGCCAGCTAGGACATTAAACAAATCCAAAAAAACTTTAATTTGTTCATTTTTTGAATGGTCGGGGTATTTGACTTTATGATCTATTTCGCTCCAACCTTCTTGAAAAATGGTACGGACCTGAATTTCCGCCTTCAGAATGTTTTTTTCAGGTTGGCTTTGAACGATATAGTGAATTGATCTATACCCTGCATCATGTATAGCTGCCTCCGCCCCTCGTTTAATAATATCAACATTTGGTTCATCTCCTTTGCGAACATATATAACCACAGGCTCGCACAGATCCCAAACCTTACGAATATGGGAATCGATAGCATCACATTCATCTTTGAATAAATGAAGTGCTCGGACCCCAATCAAATCAGTAACAACATCGAGATAGTTATCAACACATATGTTCAGCCACTTATCTTTAACGGGCTCCTCTAATTTCTTCCTAATGATTTTTTTGAGAAGATGTTTTACATTTTTTATCCTCCAGCGGACCGAATGGACGCCGCTGAATGTTCGAATTCTAGATGAAATTTGTTCGGCTGCACTCGTAAGGGCTGGCAACTGAGCGACAAAATCATTAGCGATTAAACTCAGTTGATCCCAATCAGCATTCGATTTTTGCCAATCCTCTAAAGATAACTCTGATTCAAATAAAAAATCTTCCAAATCCATTTCGAACTTCATCAGCATAACTCTTAAGGTCGTTTTTTGGGTTTAAAAGCATCTAACTAGTCACTTACTGCTTAGGCCGTAGAACGTAAGCTTGCAAGCGGAGAATAGCAGCACTTTGCAATCACGCTAAGAGGGGCGCACCAAACCAACGCTCGCCATCATGCGAATCAGGGATTCGGTTACCCGCCACGCGGAGAAAAGCCAGTTTGACGTGAAGCCTGTTTTGACTTAAATTGCCCTAACGAAGCGACTGACCAGATGAGATTGAGCGCTTCCCAGCGGTGAAAACCGTAACCGCGCAAGGCGGTTCGCAAGTGGTGTCTGGATCTGCTTTACCGAACACGAAAAAAGACGCCTACGGCGTCTTTTTTCGTTTCTGCTCCCTAGCGTTTGGTCGACGTAGGCTGCCGCATGTGGATCTTACCGCACAGCAAAATGAAACCCATTCTGCCCAGCAATCGAGGCGGCTTGTCTGTCTGGTGATAAGCGCTTTCGATTATCAGGTTTAGATCCTGAGGCTTACCCGCCGCAGCCCGACGAATTTCAAAAAACACGTGATAAGGCCCGTTCGGGTCCGCGATCGTTATCGAATACGCCCAGTTGCGTTGCGCAGCTGTCTCGCGCACCTTGGCTTGGTGATGGTTCAGCCCTTGAATCACAGTAGGCAGCATCAGTGATAGGCGATAGCGGATTGAGCAGAAGGTTCGGGGTCGCCCAGCATGATCGAAAATAATCTGCTCTCCAGATGGATGCAGGGCCTCGTCATAAGCCCGACTGAAGCAATGACTCGAAAAGGTGACGTGCACGCTCAGCTTTCGCCCCACCAAATCGCTCTGTACTGTGAATGTAAACGGCTCAAGATGAGCGAAATCGTAGGTCTGACCCCCAATGGTCAGTCGCGGAAAATAGGCGGTCACTAAGGTCTCCGTTCCGGCCGGCGAGGCAGTCTCCTCCTGCCTTTATCATCATTTGTAACCGTCCTATGTTTTCGTGCATTGCCCTTACCGACAATGAGAACCCATACGCCGTGTCCTATCGGATAACGGCGAACATTACGCTAATGTTGGATCACACTAGAAACCCGGCGTCTAACCGGGCTTCTTTTCGCTGACATGTATTTAATCTAAATAAATTATTTAATCAAACCTCTATGACTCCACACACAAGAGCGCAGATGCTAACAGCTGCGCAACGTGTCGGATATAACCTCGATCAACTTCAGACATTTCCCTATACCATGTAAGAATTTTCCGCTCATCTTGTGTCAGCTCAGAATTTTCGCGTTCGCTCATATCCAAGCGAGTGTTCTTTTTGTCATCCTGATCCAACATGCCCACTACTCCATTAAGTGCATTGCGTGCGCAACGTTACTTAGGCATGTGGGAAATCGAAACTGAAAATCGTCGTAACGAATCGTTTAAATACGACTAGTTATTTCTCGGCACGGGAAAGGCCGGGAGCGACAGCCATCGCGCTGATGATGCGATGCACAGCTTTTTGGTCATAGTCAGACAGCGTTCTGAACTGGTGCAGCAGCGCTTCTTCGGCCTCGTTCAAGCCTTCGAGCGCAGGTTGCATCCGCCTTCCCGTCAAAACATACGGCACATCGACACCAGCCTTAAGCACCGCCGTAAGGTAGACGGAATCAGGGTTTCGCTCGCCTTTTTCATAGCTGCCCTGGGTATTGCGGGTGATGCCACCCAGTTGCGCGAAGGCCTCCTGGTTGAGCCCAAGCCGCGTCCGTTCTTCACGCAAGCGTTCACCCACGCCAACGTCCATGTCATTTTCAGATGCACAACTTTTCAAACTTTCACCCTTTACAGGCACAAATCTTTGGGCATAATTGCACCAAATCAACACGGATGCCCACGAATGGACACTATGCCCGCCCCTCTCACACCCGAGCAAGCCCGAGCGGTGCTTGATCGAAAAGGTATCAGTATTGCGGAGTTCTCTCGTCAGAACTCGCTGAACAGCAACCTGGTCAGCGACCTGCTGAATGGTCGGAAGAAAGGACGCCGCGGCGAAGCCCATCGGGCTGCGGTGTTATTGGGTATCAAGGTCGGCACTGTCCCGGCAATCATCAATCCATCAGCCCTCGCGCAAGGACGCCGCCGTGAGCACTTACAAATTGGTCTGCCCCCATTGCCAATCACGGATGCGCATCCGCACCAGTGAGGGCACACATATTTTTCTTCGCATTGCTTACTTGCAATGCACTAACGAAGCTTGCGGTTGGTCTGTTCGCGCCGAGTTTGAAATGACACACGAGATGAGCCCCAGCGGGATGGCCAACCCGTCGGTCAAGTTGCCTTTGGCAGATGTCGCGCTACGTCGTGAGGCGATGACAACGAGCGTCGCTCAACTCGAACTATTACCCCCACTCAAGGATGGAGCGGACTGAATGAACGATACCCAGCCTATTTCGCTTGATTACCGCAGCAGCATGCAACAGGCCGCCCTTGCCTATCTGGCTCGCCACCAAGCAGAACATCTTGCCGATGGCGATCAGCTGTTCAAAAACTGTATCCGCCATCTGATCGTTGCACTTGAGGTGCCGTCCGGCATTGCGATGAAACTGGTGCAGTTAGCCTGGACTGAGCATCACGCGGCGGCCGGCCTCGACCACCCTACTTCGCTCTAAACCTTAATCATTGACTCAACCCTACTCGACCGTAGGGCTGGGTTTGTATTGCCTATCAGTTGGTGCGACATGGAACAGTCAGAAACGCTACGGGCTGAAGTGCTTCAACGGCTCAAGGACGATTATGGATTCAAGGCGCGGCACAGCGACGTCTATTGGCGCGGCGGCAAGTGCCCAGCTTGTGGACAAAAAGAGCTTTATACCCGCGTTTCAAAACCGTGGCTGATCATTTGTGGACGCGAAAGCAAATGTGCGAAGCGCTGGCACGTTAAGGAATTGTATGAGGATCTATTCGATGACTGGAGCCGGCGAGTGCCCTCTTGCGATCAATATCCCACCGCAACAGCTCGAGCCTATCTGGAGTTTGCCCGTGGGTTTCGGCTTGAGCTGATTCAGGGCTGGTTTAGCCAAGAGTCCTACTTTTGCCGAGAGCTGAACGAAGGCAGCACTACGGTCCGCTTCGCCCTGGACAAAGGGGGATATTGGGAACGGTTGATCGATCGCCCGCATCGCTTCGGCAAGATGAAAGCTCGGTTCAAGCCTGGCGGTAGTCCTCGCGGCGTTTGGTGGTGTCCGCCTTGCATCGAATTGCTGGATGTCGCCGAACTGTGGATTGTCGAGGGGATCTTCGACGCTATCGCTCTGGTGCATAACAGCATTGCAGCGGTGTCGTCCATGTCATCCAACGCGTTTCCCGAAGAGTCGTTGAGAGAGCTGGCACGACTGCGCGGCGGCAAGTTGCCCAAGTTGGTCTGGGCGCTGGACAACGAGCCCGGTGCACACAAATACACCAGACAATGGGTACGACAGGCCCGCGCCCTGGGCTATGAATGCGAAGCAGCGCAAATCCCTCAGCCTGACAGCCGCAAGGTCGATTGGAATGACCTGCATCAACGCTGGGCCTTTATAGATGACGAGCCCCAGCGCACCGAGCAAATTAAAAGAGACTTGGCTACCGCCCGCTATCACGGCTCGCTTCTGATCGCCGAAAGCGCGACCGAGAAAGGCGCGCTGATGTACGAATGGCGCGAGCGCTATGAGTTTCACTTCGAGTTCGAGAGCCGGCTGTACTGGTTCAAGATGGACCTGGAGAAGTTCAACAAGGCCATGCAGGCGTTGGACTCTTCGGAGCGCCACGAAGACCAGTTGCTTAACGATAAACAACGTCGTGACAAGGCACTGCGCCAATGTGGTGGTGTTGTCGAAATCGCCAACTGCTACCCCCAGGCGCTGTACTTCCAGCGCAACGAAGTCACTGACGAGTCCTGGTACTACTTCCGCGTGGACTTTCCGCACGACGGCGGCAGCGTAAAAAACACCTTCACGGGCGGTCAGGTCGCCGCCGCCAGCGAGTTCAAGAAACGCTTGCTCAGCATGGCTGCCGGCGCGGTGTTCACTGGCAGCGGGCAGCAGCTCGACAAGATCATGAAGGACCAGCTCTATGGGCTTAAAACTGTAGAGACCATCGATTATGTGGGCTACAGCAAGGAGCATGGGGCCTATGTGTTCGGCGACATTGCCGTGCGCAATGGCATCGTCAGCCAGGTCAACAAAGAAGACTTTTTTGAGTTCGACAAGCTGCGGCTCAAGACGCTGCAGAAATCGATTGCGATGCACATCCAACGTGACGCCAAGCAGTACCGCAACGACTGGTTGCCCATGCTTTGGACATGTTTCGGCGCCAAGGGAATCGTTGCACTGGCGTTCTGGTTCGGCTCGCTGTTCGCCGAACAGATTCGCGCACAGTACAAGTCGTTTCCCTTTCTGGAAGTGACGGGCGAGGCCGGTGCCGGCAAGACAACACTGCTGACTTTTCTCTGGAAGCTCCTGGGCCGAGAACACGAAGGTTTCGACCCTTCGAAATCAACACGTGCAGGCCGCCAGCGGGCCATGGGCCAAGTTTCCAACATGCCGGTGGTGTTGATCGAGGGCGACCGCAACGAGCCGGACAAGGCGCATGCCAAGGGCTTTGACTGGGACGAGCTCAAGGACTTCTTTGGCGGCGGCACCCTCGGCACTCGGGGGATGAAAACCAGTGGTAACGAAACCTACGAGCCACCGTTTCGAGGTGTCGTCGCCATCAGCCAGAACGCCGACGTCAGCGCGTCGGAGGCGATCCTGACCCGGATTATCAAAACTCACTTTGCTCGCCCTGCGGTGACCACCGAAAGCCGTGCCGCCGCGGATAACCTGAACTTGATCCCGGTGGAGCAGCTCAGCCACTTCCTGCTGATGGCTGTGCGGGCTGAAGCCCAGGTCATGACGAAGTTTGCCGAGCGCGTGGCGGTACACGAGCAGCGTCTGCGCCAGCTTAAGGAGATCCGTGTGGAGCGGATCATCAAGAACCATAGCCAGATCATGGCGCTGGTGGATTGCCTTTGTTTGATCTGTCCGCTGGATGAAAACCAGCGTGTCACTACCCATCAAGCCCTCACCAGCATGGCTCTGGAACGCCAGGTGGCGATCAGCGCTGACCATCCTTTGGTTGCCGAATTTTGGGACGTTTACGAGTACCTGGAGAGCCTCGGCGAAGGACCGCAGGTCAATCACAGCGTCGACCCGAAACTCATCGCCATCAACCTCAACGACTTCGCCGAAAAAGCCAGCGATCACCGACAGAACCTCGCGGATCTCAAGACCCTGCGCACGCTGTTGGTCAATAGCCGCAGCCGCAAGCTGCTTGAGGTGAACAAGGCCACTTACAGCGCCGTCCGAGCGGCCCAGGCGGCCAATAACGCGATGGCTAGGAAATCCACCACCGTGCGTTGCTGGACCTTCCAGAACGCCTAAGCAACACCGCTTGTAACCACCACCAGACGGGCAACGCCTGGACAACATCAAAGGAGCAACACCATGTCACCAGATCGAATCATAGAAGCGTTTGACGAAATTTTTCGATACGAGAGAGCTCTTCCTGCTATTCGCCTAGCAGGTATTAAGGCGCTACACCGATTGATGCCTGTGGCTCAAGGTCACTCGGGACAGAGTGGCGTCATAGGCCGATTCTTGCTCGGGCTTTACAACGGCCAGGACTACCCCTTCGACATGACCGAACTGCGTCGACTCGATGCGGCTCTTTTTGATGACTGCATCACCGTCTTGCGGCTCGATAACACGACCGAACGAGAGGTGCATCGGTACTTCGAGAATGGTGATGCGATTTGGGAGGAGTTGCGGAATCGATGGGCATGAAGACTGGAGCGAAGTCGTAGCGATCATCACGCAATACCAGGCCAAGGCCTGAAAGATGGTGTCGAGGAGCGCCAACTCCCCGACACCGACCACCACTAAGGAGCAGCACCATGCAAGCACGGAACCCAAGCAGCAGCGCCGGGGAGACTAGCACGAACGCGCTGAAACCCGATGATGACCTTTCCTACGTCAGCCGAACTATGGCGCGCCGTATCGCTGTATTTCATGACTCCCTAGGCGTCGGTATCAAGGAGTTGGCGCGATGAACAATGGTAAATCCTTTCCTTGGAATCTCGACCTGACGGGGTTCTGCGACCAATGCGGGAAATACCGCGCCCACGGCAACCATTACAAGTGCAGTAAGGCCCGACAGGCCATTAACGAGCGACGTCGGGCCGAAGAAGCACGATCCGGTGTATCTCCCAGACCTAAAAAGAGCGCCAGTGTTTGGTGGCTACTTCGCCAGGAGTGATCTTTAAAACCGAGCCCGAAAACGAACGCAATACGGAAAGGTCCGTCAATGGACCCTTCCTCGATACGTTGCAAAGGGGAAGCACATGACACAGGGAGTAGAGACTCGAGGCAATTCCATACGAGTCTATTTTCGTTTTAATGGGAAGCGGTGCCGGGAACTCATACCGGGGGGAAACACAGCGGCCAACCGGGAGCAGGCACAGCGTCTGGTCAATATCATTCAATACGAGATAGAGGCTGGCACCTTCAATTACAGCCGACATTTTCCCAATTCAGCCAGCCTAGTCGAGAACACATTCGGCCACTACCTTGATCTATGGTTGAAGATCAAAAGCAACAGCGTTGCCGCCACCTCCTATAGGGGCTATGCCAATAAAGCGGAAGTGCATGTCCGGCCACGTTGGGGCAAGGTTCAGATCGACCAGATCGATCATCTAGACCTGCAGGAGTGGGTACAGGACACATTGTCGACGCGACTGAAGAACAAGACCATTCGGGACATCATCAGCAATGTGCGGCAGGTCTTTAGGCTTTACCGGACTCGCAAGAAGGTTGCACATGATCCGACTGAGGGGTTGTTTGTGCGCTTACCTGATCCTGAAGCACCGGACCCGTTCACCAGGGCGGAGATCAAGCAAATCCTTGAGACGCCAACCAATCGGACGCAAGAGCTACTGATGGTTCAGTTCATGATTTGGGCGGGGCCGCGGGTATCGGAAACAATTGCGTTGGCTTGGGAGGATGTCGATTTACAGCATGGGACGGTGACGTTTCGTCGCTCTAAGGTGCGAGGGGCTTATCGGGTCACGAAAACACGGCGCTCGACTCGGAAGGTGCGACTTCTAGAGCCGGCTTGGGATGCGCTACGCAAGATCGATGCGATGAATCCGGCAAAAAAGGCGCAGACGGTCGATGTCGTTGAGCGGGACAACAAGACGGTGCGGCAGCATAAGCTGCACTTTGTGTTCCTGAACACCAAAAGCGGTCTGCCGCATGTCAGCGACTTTGTTGTGCGGGATCGTTTCTTCAAGGCTCACTTGAACGCAGCCGGAGTTCGTTATCGTGGGCCCGGCCAGTGTCGGCATACCTACGCCAGCCAGTTGCTCACTACGGGCGTGGCTTCGATTGACTGGATTGCCGAACAGATGGGGCATACCAACGGAAATATGATTCGGCAGCACTATGGGACGTGGATTAATGAGGATGGGCCGGATGTGGTGGGGATGTTGCAGTTAGCGCTGAAGCTGTAGATGTGCAAATTTACGATATCTAGAGCCATGGGAATCGAAAAACACTATCGCGTGTAAGCTTTATCCTACAAGCACAACGGCTTAGGTGTACTTTATTGACTGCCTTGTGAGACATCAGCCTTCACGGCGCATCGACACGTTGATCAAAAAACGTACAAATAAAAATATTTTTAGATAACTAACCCCTCAAGGCTGAATCGATTGGGCGTTGCCGACTAGGATCCAATTTTTATCCACAGGTTTATGCACAGAACAAAAAAGATATGCACAAGAAAAAAAAGACGAAAAAACCCTTGATGTCTTCCGTGGCCATCATTAGAGTGTCAACAAGCAGACAGAACGAGACGATTAGTCAAATTAATGACTAACGTTTGTAAGAGATTGGCTTTTGGCCTAAATGAAAAGTCCCGCGAAAGCGGGACTCAATCGGCCGTAAGGGGGAATGTTGTCGAGACGGTCCCCCTTACGGCTACCCAAGCGCAGAACCTGAGGAGCGAGATTCTATGCGTACGCACATTGTTTGTACAGCTTGTTGCGACCGCTGCTTCGGGGTTCATGCGCATTTATCGCCTAAGGAGAATCCTCATGGCAAATGGCAAAACTCCCGGTTCCAATACCGGTAACAACGGCGGCATTTTTCAGGAACAAGGGCCACGCGGCGGCAAGCGGCCCAACTACACAACTGTTCCTGATAATACGCGCCTACCACCAACCAGTCGTCCGGACTCTACTTGGGTACCTACCCACAGAACTCCAGACAGCACGCGTTAATCAGAAATAGGAAAGGCCTCACCTGAGTATAGGTGAGGCCTTTTTATTTGCTAAAAATTACCAGAACTTCTATAGACGAAGCGCCTGCGGTTACTGATATGACCGCAAGGGTAATCGTTGCGCTTGTCGGCCGAAGTCGACGGCTCACCTTCCCCCTGCCAAAGCCCAACGCCCCTCATCCAGTGCGGACTTTCTTTCCAAAACCGTTGGAGCTAGTCCACATCCTGCGGCACTCCTAAGCGATGAAAACGCCCTCATGGTCCCAGATTGGTCCCATATCGCCTTTTTCCAGACACCAAAAACCACAAACCCCCGACTTTCTCTAGGAAAATCAGGGGTTTGTGTTTGCAGAATGTGGCGGTGAAGGAGAGATTCGAACTCTCGATACAGTTTCCTGTATACACACTTTCCAGGCGTGCTCCTTAAGCCACTCGGACACTTCACCGTATCTCGACAAACGTTCAGTCTGTCGAGGCGCGCTAATGTAGTCGAAAGCTTTTCCGATGGCAAAGGTTTTTTTCAGAATTTTCATGCGGTTAAGCTTGGTCGGGCATTTCAAACGCATCTGGGCAGGGCAAACCGGCCAATCTTCGGGGCTGTATAGGCAATGCTCTATAGATGAAGGCTTGGTGGGATGGGAGGGCCAGGCTGTTTGCGGGGCTTGGGGCTGACCGGTGAGTCAGTCACGGTGCTTTACCTGACCTGCGGCGGTGGGTAACGTCTGCGTCACTTCTCTTACAAGGAATAGCGTCATGAGCGACTTGATTACCTACCATCTCGAAGACGGTATCGCGACCCTGACCTTGAACAACGGCAAGGTCAATGCCATCTCGCCAGATGTGATTGCCGCGTTCAACGCTGCGCTGGACCAGGCGACGGCGGATCGGGCGGTGGTGATCATTACCGGGCAACCGGGGATTTTGTCGGGTGGTTACGATCTGAAAGTGATGACTGCCGGTCCCAAGGAAGCGGTGAGCCTGGTCACGGCAGGCTCGACCCTGGCCCGTCGCTTGTTGTCGCACCCCTTCCCTGTCGTTGTCGCTTGCCCGGGGCATGCGGTGGCCAAGGGTGCGTTCCTGCTGCTCTCGGCGGACTATCGCATTGGTGTGGAAGGGCCATTCAGCATCGGCCTGAACGAAGTGCAGATCGGCATGACCATGCACCACGCCGGTATCGAGCTGGCCCGTGATCGCCTGCGCAAGTCGGCGTTTCACCGCTCGGTGATCAATGCCGAGATGTTCAATCCGCAGGGCGCTGTGGATGCCGGTTTCCTCGACAAGGTGGTGTCGGCCGAAGAACTGCAGGGCGCAGCCCTGGAAGCGGCGCGTCAGTTGAAGAAGATCAACATGACAGCCCACAAGAACACCAAGCTGAAAGTGCGCAAGGCTCTGCTGGATACGCTGGACAGTGCGATTCTGCTGGATCAGGAGCACTTGGGCTGACGCTTGTAGAGCCGGGCTTTTTCCTACGCGCGCCGTTTAAAAGTCCGCAACCGCTCTAGGCCGCTTCTGTCACGTTATTTGGAAACATGCGCTTAAACATCGTCTATTTCCTACATCTATAGGGGCAATTGCCGAAAACAGTGCACATCCGTACACTGCGCAACCTTTTGTCCCGATGGGGCCCGTAGATGCTGTTTGTATTGCGTATGTTATTGATGGGCCTGCATTTTGTAATGGCTGGCGTGCTCGGGGTAATTCTGGGCCTGTGCCGGCCGTTCAACCCGGACAACAGCCGTTTATGCGCAAGGTTGTACGCATTGCCGGCGATGTGCATTTTGCGTTTGCGGGTCCGGACGCAGGTCGACTCGCTGGTGAATAAGCCCAACGGCTGCGTCATCATCGCCAACCACCAATCCAACTATGACCTGTTCATGTTCGGCAACGTGGTGCCGCGCCGTACCGTGTGCATCGGCAAGAAGAGCCTGAAATGGGTGCCGCTGTTCGGGCAATTGTTCTGGCTGGCGGGCAACGTGTTGATCGACCGCGGTAACGCGATCAAGGCCCGAAAATCGATGCTGACCACCACCCATACCTTGCAGCACGAGGACACCTCGATCTGGGTTTTTCCGGAAGGCACACGCAATCTGGGCGCAGACCTGCTGCCATTCAAGAAAGGCGCCTTCCAGATGGCAATCGCCGCCGGAGTGCCGATTGTTCCGGTGTGCGTGAGCAGCTACATCAAGCACATGCGCCTCAATCGTTGGCGCAGCGGTGACATCCTCATACGTTCATTGCCGGCGATTCCTACGGCCGGATTGAGTATGGATGACATGCCCCGGCTCATTGCCCAATGCCGTGAACAGATGCGCGAGTGCATCGCGACAATGGACCGGCAGTTGCAAGCCGCCTGAATGGAAACCTACCCCCCTCGGTGGGTTTTCTTTTGCTGCCGAACTCCGCAGATTTTGCTGACTCTCAAGCTACAGGGCGCGTTAAGCTGGACGCCGCCTGTCACTGCCATTTCCAATAAGAAGTGAACCACATTATGGGTAGAGTCGTTGCTGCTGCGGTCTACAGCGCCGGTAAGAAAGTCACCAATATCACCCTCGACGAAGGCAGCACCTGGGCTGCCAAACCTGGTCATTTTGTGTGGATCGGTCTCGAAGAGCCCAGCGCCCTGGAGCTGACCAACCTGCAGCGTCAATTCAACCTGCACGAACTGGCAATCGAAGACGCCATGGAGAAACACAGCCGTCCCAAGCTGGAGACCTTTGGCGATGCGCTGTTTATCGTCACGTATTCGCCGATACGCAAGGACGGCAAGCTGCAGTTCATCGAGACCCATATCTTTGCAGGCAAGGGCTACATCATCACGGCTCGCAACGGCCACTCCGCGTCCTACGCCCACGTCCGACAGCGCTGTGAGGCGCGTCCGCTGTTGCTGAAACACGGGGAAGATTTCGTCCTCTATGCCATCCTTGATTTCGTGATTGAAAACTACCAGCCAATGGGTGAGGCCATCCACGCCGAAATCGATGAGCTGGAACACAATGTCATGTGCAGTTCCCTGAACGAACGGGACATCCAGAACCTGCACAGCTTGCGCCGCGACGTATTGCGCCTGCGCCGTTATGCGGCGCCAATGGTGGAGATCAGTGAAGAGTTGCAGCGACTGGACTTCCCCTTCATCGACAAGAACATGAGCCCGTACTTCCGCGACGTGCAGATTCATGTCACGCGGCAAATGGAAGACCTGACAACCCTGGCCGACATCGCCAGCCAGACCATCGAAGTCGGCGTGTTGCTCGAAGCGTCGCGCCAGAGCGTGGTGCAGCGCAAGTTTGCAGCTTGGGCGGCGATCCTGGCGTTTCCCACGGCTGTGGCCGGGATCTATGGGATGAACTTCCAGGACATGCCGGAGCTGAGTTGGCAATACGGCTATTTCGCGGTGCTAGGAGTTATCGCGGTGGGATGCTCGTCGCTGTGGTGGAGCTTCAAGCGATCGGGATGGTTGTAGGCGCGTTCTTCGCTGGGATGTGTGTGGGATTCATCGCGAGCAAGCTCGCGATGACCTGGCACATCCAGCATCAGGCCAACTGATCCCCCCTATCGCGAGCAAGCTCGCTCCCACATGAGGGGTGATCGTTAGCCTTGGGTGGCTTCGGCCTGCGGCTTGTGCGCGACGAAACGCATCATCCACTCCGCCACCGTGGTGCCGTGGTGCTCGTGGGCAAGGCTCGCTACGCCCTGGCTATAGATCTGCTCGCCGAGGTGCTGCTGGCGAATCTCCAGCAAGGCCCGGGAATAATCGTGGATGAACTCTGGGTGCCCCTGGAAGCACAGCACCTGATCGTTGATGTGGTAGGCGGCGAACGGGCAGAAATCGCTGGAAGCGATGACCGTCGCGCTTTCGGGCAATTCGGTGACCTGGTCCTGATGGCTGATCAGCAAGGTCAACTCTTCCATCACCGGGCTCATCCAAGGCGCCTTGGCGGCGAGCTTGTAGCGATGGGTGCCGACGCCCCAGCCTTGGGTGGCGCGCTCGGTCTTACCGCCCAGCAACAACGCCAGCAGCTGGTGACCAAAGCACACACCGAGCAATTTATCGCCGCGCTGATAGCGCGCCAACAGGTAGGTCTTGAGGGTTTGAATCCAAGGGTCGGTGCCGAAGGAATCAGCCTTGCTGCCGGTCACCAGATAAGCGTCGAACTGCTCGTCATCGCTGGGGTAATGCCCCTCCATCACGTTGTACACAACAAATTCGGCCGCAATGGGCTGCTGCGAAAACAGGCGCTGGAACATCTGCCCGTAACCCTGATATTGGTCGACCAGTTCCGGACGCAGGATATCGGTTTCCAGAATGCAGATGCGTAGCGACATAAAAAATACCTGACACGATGATGGGAATATTGCACACCCCAGAGCCTGCCTTGAAACATGGTTCCAAGGCAAGCCCTTCCCCGGTCTGTCAGAACAGTTCGTGGCGGGCGGCTTTCTCCAACAACAAGGCCGGCGGGGAGAAGCGCTCGCCGTATTGCTCGGCCAGATACTGGGCGCGACCGACAAAGTCTTGCAGGCCGTATTGGTTGATGAACTGCAGCGCACCGCCGGTCCAGGCAGCGAAGCCGATGCCGAAGATCGAGCCGATGTTGGCGTCGGCCGTCGAAGTCAGCACTCCCTCCTCCATGCAGCGCACGGTTTCCAGGGCCTGGATGAACAGCAGGCGATCCCGGATATCCTGCGGGGAAATCTGCCCATCGGTTTTCTCGAAGCGGCTCTTCAGCTGTGGCCACAGGTACTTTTGCCCATTGGCCGGGTATTCATAAAAACCGGCACCGGCGGCCTTGCCCGACCGCTTGTACTCGTTGAGCAGCAAGTCAATCACGGCGAATGCCGGGTGCTCAATCGGCATCTTCCCTTCTGCGTGCAGGTCCTTGGCGGTTTGCGCGCGGATATGGCTCATCAGGCTGAGGGAAACTTCGTCAGAGATCGCCAGAGGCCCGACCGGCATCCCGGCCTTGCGCGCTTCGGTCTCGATCATCGGCGCGCTCACGCCCTCGCCGAGCATGGCGATGCCCTCATTGGTAAAGGTGCCGAACACCCGCGATGTGAAGAAACCGCGACTGTCGTTGACCACAATCGGCGTCTTGTTGATCTGCAGGACAAAATCGAAACCCCGAGCCAAAGTCGCGTCACTGGTACGCGCCCCCTTGATGATCTCCACCAGGGGCATTTTTTCCACCGGGCTGAAGAAGTGCAGGCCGATGAACTTCGTCGGGTCCGGTACAGCCAGGGCCAGGCCGGTGATAGGCAAGGTCGAGGTGTTGGAAGCGATCACCGCATCATCGCCCACCACCGCCTGGGCGGCGGCCGACACGCTGGCTTTCAGGGCGCGATCTTCAAACACCGCTTCGATGACCAGGTCGCAGCCGGCCAGGTCTGCGTTGCTGTCGGTGGGGTGAATCCGCGCCAGCGTGGCTTCGCGCTGCTCGGCGGTGAGTTGGCCGCGGGCGACCTTTTTATCCAGCAACGCCGCCGAACGGGCCTTGCCCTTCTCGGCCGCCGCCAGATCGACATCCTTGAGTACCACCGCGATGCCGGCCACGGCGCTGACATAGGCGATACCCGCCCCCATCATGCCTGCGCCGAGCACGCCGACTTTTTTCGTCAGATAAGGCGCAAGACCCTGTGGGCGAGAACCACCGGCCTTGATCTCGTTGAGCTGGAACCAGAAGGTGCCAATCAGGTTCTTCGCCACTTGGCCGGTGGTCAGTTCAGTGAAGTAGCGGGTTTCGATCAGGTGCGCGGTGTCGAAATCAACCTGGGCGCCCTCCACCGCTGCGCAGAGGATTTTCTCCGGTGCCGGCAGGCAACCCTGGGTCTTGTTGCGCAGGATCGAAGGGGCGATTGCCAGCATTTGCGCAACTTTCGGATCAGACGGCGTGCCGCCCGGGAGTCGATAGCCCTTTGCATCCCAGGGTTGGATGACGCTGGGGTTGGCAAGAATCCAGGCCCGGGATTTGGCCAGTAGTTCATCACGATCCTTCGCCAGCTCATCGATCAAACCGGCCAGCAGCGCTTGTTGCGCATTGACCTTCTTGCCCTCGAGCAGATACGGCAAGGCCTTTTCCAAACCGAGCAGTCGCACCATCCGCACCACCCCACCACCACCCGGCAACAGGCCGAGCGTGACCTCCGGCAGGCCGAGCTGCACCGACGGCAGGTCCAGGGCCACACGATGATGGCAGGCCAGGCAGATTTCCCAACCACCGCCGAGGGCCCCGCCATTGATGGCCGCCACCACGGGTTTCCCCAGGGTCTCCAAAGTACGCAGTTGGGCCTTGAGCAGCAGGACCATGTCGTAGAAAGCCTTGGCCTCGGGCTTGCCGACCTTGATCAATTCATTGAGGTCACCACCCGCGAAGAAGGTGTGCTTGGCCGAGGTGATGATCACACCGGTAATCGAGTCCTTTTCAGCCTGCAAACGGGCGACGCAGGCGGCCATGGCCTCACGGTACACCGCGTTCATGGTGTTGGCGCTCTGGCCCGGCATGTCCAGGGTCAGGACGACGATCCGGTCCTGGCCAGTTTCGTAACGGATGGCATCGGTCATGAAAAAGTGTTCCTTGAAGTCGGGGCTCAGAGGCGTTCAATGACGGTGGCAATGCCCATGCCGCCGCCGACACACAGGGTCGCCAGGCCATAACGCAGGCGACGCACCTCCAATTCGTCGAGCAACGTACCGAGAATTGCGCACCCCGTGGCGCCCAAGGGATGCCCCATGGCGATGGAGCCACCGTTGACGTTGACCTTGGCAGGGTCGATGGCCATGTCCTTGATGAACTTGAGCACCACCGAGGCGAAGGCTTCATTGACTTCGAACAGGTCAATGTCCTCCACCCGCAACCCGACCTTGGCCAGGGCCTTGCGGGTAGCCGGCGCCGGGCCGGTGAGCATGATGGTCGGGTCGGTACTGGTGACAGCGCTGGCGACGATCCGCGCCCGGGGTTGCAGGCCCATGGCGCGCCCCTTGGCTTCGGAACCGATCAACATCAGCGCCGCACCATCGACGATGCCGGAACTGTTGCCCGGCGTGTGCACGTGATGGATTCGTTCGACATGGCTGTAGACGCGCAACGCCGTGCCATCGAACCCCATCTGGCCCATGGCCTCGAAGCTTGGCTTGAGCTTGCCCAGGCCTTCGAGCGTGGAGTCGGCGCGGATGAACTCGTCGTGGTCCAGCAGCACGATGCCATTCTGGTCCTGCACGGCGACCAAGGATTTATTGAACGAACCGTCAGCCCGGGCACGCGCCGCTTTTTGCTGGGAATGCAGCGCATAACCGTCAACATCCTCACGGCTAAAGCCTTCCAGCGTGGCGATCAAGTCGGCGCCGATGCCCTGGGGAACGAAGTGACCGTGCAGGTTGGCTTGCGGGTCCAGCGCCCACGCGCCGCCATCGCTGCCCATGGGCACCCGGGACATGGATTCGACGCCGCCGGCCACCACCAGGTCTTCGAACCCGGAACGCACTTTCATCGCCGCCAGGTTCACCGCCTCCAGGCCCGAGGCGCAAAACCGATTGAGTTGCACGCCTGCCACGCTGACATCCCAATTGGCCACCAGCGCGGCGGTCTTGGCGATATCGGCCCCCTGCTCACCAACCGGGGTCACGCAACCGAGCACGATGTCATCGACCTGGCTGGTGTCCAGATCCATGCGCTGCTGCAAAGCGCTGAGCAGGCCACCCATCAGGTTCACCGGCTTGACGCTGTGCAAGGCGCCGTCGGCCTTGCCCTTGCCGCGGGGCGTGCGTAATGCGTCGAAAATCAAAGCTTGGGTCATGACGTCCTCGAAACCACGGGTAATGCGATGCCTTCAACCATAAGCCCAGCGGCGCCGGATTCAATGACCGCAGTGCTCAATGGCGTTGACGGCCACGCTCAGACGAACGGTAGCGAGCTATCGGGTTAACCGATTCAGGAGGGCAAGCTGTCTAGCAAAAGGGCCGACAGGAAGGTGGCAATAGGCCTCATGCCTTTTTTAGAGCAATCTGTACCAAACTGATACGAATTGGATCTAAGCCAAGGCCGCCGCGGCCCCTAATGTAATCCTTGTACAAGAAAGTCGTCGGGTTTTGCCGAGGCGCTTGTCGAACAGGAAGTGCAATGCCAGCCGCCATGGATATGCAGGCTGGCTTTTAGGAAATAACAATAAAGGCGGGTCAGCCATGTTCAAACATTCGAAAGTTCGCCAAGCCGGACTCATTCTCTTTGCCACGACGCTGCTGTTGATTTTGCCGAATATCACCAAGGTGATTGGCTGATTCCTGCGCGAGGGCATCTGCATCATCCATTAGTTGTGTCGCCAAAAAATGTGACGGGTTCTCTGTTCGAGCCGCGATGGCTGTGCCAACCTTTGCGGCATCCCCTCGACATGGAAGGCGATCGACTTGAAAGCTCTTATTGTGTTCGGGGCGTTGCTGCTCAGCACGCCCCTTTATGCCGCTCAACTGGTGCTGGAGTTGGGCGCGGGCACGCGCACCTGGCAAACCGAAGAACTGCTCAAGCATCCGGACGTTCAAACGGTCCAGATCGCTGATGACGTTTCCTACAAGAAACCGATGAGCTATCGAGCCGTGCCGCTGACGGCACTATTGACGGGCGTCCAAGCGAACGACCACCTGCAAGCCATTGCCCTGGACGGCTTCGCTGCCGAAATGCCTGCGGCGCCGTTACTCAACAAGAGCGGGGCCCGGGCCTGGCTGGCGATCGAGGACCCGGCCAAGCCATGGCCGTCGCTGGGGGAAGGCAAGCACAGTGCCGGGCCTTTCTATCTGGTCTGGACCGATCCGCAGGCTGGCCACATCAGCCCGGAGCAATGGCCCTACGCGGTGGCGACCATCAAGCGCCTGTCGGCCGTGGCCGAACGCTTCCCCGCCCTGCTACCGGCGCCCAGCCTGGCCAAGGACGACCCGGTCAATAAAGGTTTCGAACTGTTCCAGAAAAATTGCCTGGCATGCCACCGGCTCAATGGCGCAGGCGATGCACAGTTCGGCCCTGACCTGAACATTCCCTTCAACCCGACCGAATACTTCTCCGGGGATTTCCTCAAGCACTACATTCGCGACCCGCAAGCGCTGCGTCGCTGGCCCCAGGGCAAGATGCCCGGGTTCTCGGCTGCGGTGCTGCCAGATTCCGAGCTGGATTTGCTGGTGGGTTATTTGAAGCATATGGCGGGACGCAAGCAGCCATTGGCCCCGTGAGATTGCTTTTTTTGTGGCGAGGGAGCTTGCTCCCGCTGGGCTGCGCAGCAGACCCTTAAAAAGCTTGCGAGCGCTTCGCACTCGAGCGGGAGCAAGCTCCCTCGCCACAAAAGCGCCCTCGTTGGAAGGTTATTGTTGTTGCACCGTGATCACCGGCGCCGGTGGCACGACCAGCTTGGCATGCATCTGCTCGCAACCGCCGCCACGACGCATGCCACGTACCGGGCAGGCGTCCAGGTAATCCAGGCCCACGGCCAGCTTCAGGTGGCGCTCCGGACGGGCCAGTTGGTTGGTCACGTCGAAGCTGTACCAGGCGTCGTCAAGCCAGGCCTCCGCCCAGGCATGGCTTGCCAGGTGTTCGCTCTCTTCGCTGAACAGATACCCCGAGACATACCGCGCCGGCACCCCCAGGCTACGGGCGCAGGCCAGGAAGGCGTGGGTGTGATCCTGGCACACCCCGCTACGACCGGCAAAAGCCTGGGCCGCACTGGTCTCCACCTCAGTGGTGCCTGGGGTGTAGATCATGTGCTGGTTCAGCCCGTGCATCAGGTCGATCAGCGCCGAGCGATCACGACGCTGCTGGCATTGCTGCGCGGCGAAGGCTCGAAGGGCTTCGTCCGCTTCCGTTAGCCGGGTGAAGCGCAGGAACGGCAGCGCCGATTGGCTCTCGTGCTCGGCTTCGCGCAACGGATCGATATCCACCTGTCCGCGGGCACCGATGATGATTGTTTCGTGGGGTTCGTCCAGGGTCAGTACGTGAAGGATATTGCCGAACGGGTCCAACTGCGCACGCACCGGCCGGGGCAAATCCAGTTGCCAGCTCAGCACATGCTGGCGTTCGCTGTCGTGGGGCGTCAGGCGCAGGTACTGGATGCTGGCGCGCACCTGATCTTCATAGTGGTAGGCCGTTTCATGGCTGATCGAGAGTCTCATATGACCTCCAGGTAGGAACTGTGAATGGCATTGCCCAGTTCACGGACCAGTGGGATGAATTCGGTGAGCCAGGCATGCAGGCCCCCGTCGAGGATTTCATTGATGCCGGTGTAGCGCAGGCGTGCGTCCATTTCCGCCGCCAGCCGTTGTGCCTGCCGACCGTTGGTGCCCGGCAGGCTCGCGAGGATCTGGTTGATTTCTTCGGTGCAGGCGCGCAGCGAACGCGGCACATCGGCGCGCAACAGCAGCAACTCAGCCACATGGCGAGCGCCCGGGGCGTCACGGTAGATCTCGGTGTAAGCCTCGAAGGACGACAAGGCTCGCAACAAGGCGCTCCATTGGTAATAGGCGTGGGCCGTGCCATCGCTGACCGTGTCGGCCTGGTCACCGGCCATTTCGTAGCGGGCGTCGAGCAAGCGCAGGGTGTTGTCGGCCCTTTCGATGAAGGTCCCCAGGCGAATGAAGCGGAACGCATCGTTGCGCATGATGGTGCCGTAGGTGGCGCCGCGAAACAGGTGGGATCGCTCCTTGATCCACTCACAGAAACGGCTCATGCCGTAGCGATTCAAGCCTTGCTCGGCGATACCGCGAATTTCCAGCCAGGTGGCGTTGATGTTCTCCCACATGTCGGCGGTGATTCGCCCACGTACCGCGTGGGCACTGGCTCGCGCGGCGCCGAGGCAGCTGTAGATACTGGCCGGGTTGGCCGCTTCCAGGGCAAAGAAATGCAGCAGGCGCTCGGCGTGCAGATCGGCGTGTCGCTCCCGATAATCATCCAGCGTGCCGGTGATCAGCAATGGCATGGCCAGCTCGTGCAAGCCATCGCCACGCCCGTCCTGGGGCATCAGTGACAACGAATAGCTGACGTCGAGCATCCGTGCGAGGTTTTCCGCGCGCTCCAGGTAGCGCGACATCCAGTACAGGTCCGAGGCGGTTCTACTCAGCATGGCAGCTCCTCAATCCTCGACTACCCAAGTATCCTTGGTCCCACCGCCCTGGGATGAATTCACCACCAGGGAACCTTCGCGCAGCGCCACCCGCGTCAGCCCACCAGGCACCACGCGGGTCTCGCGCCCCGACAGCACAAACGGCCGCAAGTCGATGTGGCGCGGGGCGATGCCGTTTTCGACAAAGGTCGGACAGGTCGAGAGCGGCAGCGTCGGCTGAGCGATATAGGCGTGCGGCTTGGCCTTGATCCGCTCTCGGAAGGCATCGATCTGCGCCGTCGTCGCGGCCGGCCCCACCAGCATTCCGTAACCGCCGGAACCCTGGGTTTCCTTGACCACCAGGTCGGGAAGATTCGCCAGCACGTGGGAAAGTTCAGCAGGATTACGACATTGCCATGTAGGGACGTTCTTCAGAATCGGCTCCTCGTCCAGGTAAAAACGGATCATGTCGGTGACGAAGGGGTACACCGACTTGTCGTCCGCCACGCCCGTGCCGATGGCGTTGGCCAGCACCACGTTGCCGGAACGATAGGAGGACAACAGGCCCGGCACCCCGAGCATCGAGTCCGGGTTGAAGGCCAGCGGATCGAGGAACGCGTCGTCGAGGCGACGGTAGATCACATCCACCGCTTTCGGGCCGTCGGTGGTGCGCATGAACACTTTGTCATCACGCACGAACAGGTCGGCGCCTTCCACCAACTCCACGCCCATCTCTCGGGCCAGGAACGCGTGCTCGAAGAACGCGCTGTTGAAACGCCCCGGCGTGAGCACCACGACACTGGGATCGTCCAGCGGGCTGGCGCTTTTCAGGGTGTCTAGCAGCAGGTTCGGATAATGATCGATAGGGGCGATGCGCTGGGCGGCGAACAGTTCGGGGAACAGGCGCATCATCATCTTGCGGTCTTCGAGCATGTAGCTGACGCCGCTGGGCGTACGAAGATTGTCTTCGAGCACGTAGTACGTGCCGTCACCGTCGCGAACCAGATCGACACCACAAATGTGGGCATAGATGTCGCGGTGCAGATCAAGCCCCTGCATCGCCAGTTGGTACTGCTCGTTGACCAGCACCTGTTCGGCGGGAATGATGCCGGCCCGGATGATCCGTTGTTCGTGGTAGAGGTCGGCCAGGAACATGTTCAGCGCCTTGACCCGCTGGATGCAGCCGCGTTCGACCACCCGCCATTCACTGGCCGGGATGCTGCGCGGAATAGTGTCGAAAGGGATCAGGCGCTCGGTCCCCTGCTCGTCCCCGTAGAGCGTAAACGTAATGCCAGCACGATGAAACAACAGGTCGGCTTCGCGCCTGCGTTGCGCCAGCAGCTCACCAGGCGTTTCAGCCAGCCAGCGGGCAAACGCCTGGTAATGCGGGCGGACCTGGCCGTTGGCATCGTACATTTCATCAAAACCGCTGCGGATCATGCCGTACTCCTTGTCACCCTGGCAGCAAGGCTTCGCAAGCCCCGTGCCATCGGCATAAACGCTTTATGATCAACGGGTTGGATTCTCCTCTGACAGGCCGCGCACTTTTCTAGTGCAACAAATGCCCCCACCCCGCTGCCCCCGCTTCATTGCGACGCAGGGGCGTCGCTCTGCTGAGCATAGTCTCGGAAAAACGACGCGACTTGATCTGGATACAGTTAAGTACAAAACCTGGGGAAGTGATTGTGGTGTGTCAGCGAGTAATGATGTTGATCGTGCAGCCGCCATCGCGAGCAAGCTCGGCTCCCACAGGGACTCTCGTTAGCTCACAGACATGAAAACGGCCGACACAAGGTCAGCCGTTGCTGTGGTTGCGGTGAGTGACTGTCAGGCCTGCAGGCGCCGGATCTCTTGCTTGACACCCCAGCCCTCGATCACACCACCCAAGGGTTCGACGACTGCCTCAAAGTCTTGCTCGAAGTCGCCAATGTCATCGTAAGTGGCGTACATCACCCGGCTCAGTTCCAACGACCAAGCCCCATCGTCCCGTGCACTGATCTGCGCGTTCAACGATTCTCCCCGAAAATGACCTGCCGCCCTGCGCGCCCGCTCCTCGTCCGGGAAAATGGCGTAGAACTCAATGGGATGGAATCGGGAAAAATCGAAACCGCCTTCTTTCATGCGGCGCAACACGCTGGTGCTGATGTCTTCTTGATAGGCTGTGCTCATGAAACGTCCTCCTGAAACCAATGGATAGACTTTCCGTCTTCCCGTGCGTGAAGCCCTCAGGCTGCAAGCGGTACGGCATCAAATGGCCGTCGGGACACAAGCATGTAGCTGACAAGACCGGACCTTGGCGATCCTTTCGCTGATCTCAATTGCAGAGTAGCCGCAAGTGGCGGCCGCTGCCAAGCGAGACCAGGCACCGTTTCATGAAATCGGTGTAATGCTGATGATTTCGATACTGTGCTGGGACTTGAGGTTCTTGACGGTGGGATCTTCAGTGCGACCTTCCAGGTCGTTGAGGTCCAGTTGGGCGGAAACGGGCAGCAATTTTTCGCGAATCAGTTGTGCAGCCTGCTCCATCGTAGGCTCCTGCTCATAGTCGAACTGCTCGGCGATGGCTTCGCCATGATCATCCACGAAAGTGATTTCCCACTTTTGCATCGGTGTCTCCTTGATCAATTCAGGGCCTGGCTTACCTTTATCTCGACATTGAGGTCTGGACAATCGTTCCGCCGGGCGTCTGGACGGCACCCATGAAAAGACCGCCTCTGGGGCGGTCTCCGGGTATGAAGCCGTGGCCGATCAGTTTTCTGCGCGTTCCTTCAAGGCTTTCAAAGTATTGAACGGTGCATCCACCACGAACTTGTTCGCCAGCCAGGACGGCACGTCCCCCCCTGGTTCGGTGTGGACCTGGTAGGTCACTTCGATCTGGCCAGCGCCCTTTGGCGTGAACTTCCAGAAGCCGTCGACCTGGGTCACTCGCACGAAACCTTGCTCTTCGGGCAGGTATTTCGGCACCCCCTTGAGCTTGCGGGTCAGGCTGCCATCGGCGCCCTCCTCGGTGGTGACTTCCAGTACCGAGTCCCGGGACGTCACCGGCCATGGCGTGTTGAACTGAGTGTAGGTCCAGCTCTGATTGCCTTCGTGCTTGAGCAGTTTCTGGCTCTTGCATTCATGAATCCAGGCGCAGGCACCGGGAACGTCTTCCTGCAGGGTCCGAAGCTTGGCCATGGTGGTTTTCATCACCGTCACGCCGCGATAGGCCTTGTATTTGGAGCCCGCCACCTCACTGAGGGAAACCTTGATACCGTCTTTCTCCTTGGCAACCTGCCAGTCCTCTGCCTGAGCGGTGGCCGTTGCCAGCAACACGGTCAACCCACACAACACAGCCATACGATGCAGCGAACCCATAGTTCTTTTCCTTATTGTCCAAGTTCGTTCAGTTAGGATCCGTTCATTGACTCATTACGCTGCCGTGATTTGCTCCCACCAACCGATCAGCCGGATGGCCTCTTCACTGCTGCTGCCGCAAACCTCGATGTCGGCTTCGAACGCCGAGCACACCGCCGGACGCTCCGGCAGGCCGAAGATCCGGCACAGGTTATCGACCGACAATTGCACGCAACGTTCTCCCGCCGGCTTGCCTTGGGGCATGCCAGGGATAGGTGAGCTGATGGAAGGGGCGATGCAACAGGCGCCACAGCCTTCACGGCATTTCATGACGACAACATCCTCAGGACAGGTAATGGTTAGTAACAGAACACAGAGTAACGGCTAAAACACTCGTTTTAAATTACCGTCTGCGTGTTTTTTTGCCCACGGCGGGATGACCGAATGGTCAGCGACGAACTGCAGGCCTGTCGAAGGTTTATTGCTTGAATTCGAAATCCAGTGCTGCACCTTCCACCTCATTGCGCTCCTGGTTGCGCAGTGGCAGCTGCATTTCATTGCTCAACAAACGGCCATTGAGCTGAAACGGCCCGGGTTTCTCGCCGAACATCGACGGCAAGAGGGGTTCACGCTTGAACTGCACCACCTTACCCGGTGGTTGCAGTTGATCGACCATCTCATGGGGCAAGCTCAAATCCAGCTTGGCCGGCGGCAATGGGGTCTTGGCGACCTCGTGGGCGGATTTGCTCTTGGAGGCGATGGGCGCGCGTTTTTTCTTCGCCGGTGCCACCTTCTTGGCGGAAGGTTTCTTGGCCGCTGTGATTTTTTTCGGCGCATCCTTCGTGGCACTGGCGGCCGGTTTTTCCTGCGCCGGCGCTGCCGCGACTACGCCTCCCATGTGGAAGACGCTCAACAGGCCGATCAAAACCCAGGCAGCAGGAACAATGGCTTTCATAGATACAACAGCATTGACGGCAGAGACCCCCATGCTCGCCTGATAATGAGGCGCTGACAAGCACATCGAGCTAAGCCACTGACGTCTAAAGAAATCCGTTGGCTGTCTCCTGGCACAATTGAGTGGCCAACAGCCCCAGCGTCATCAAGGCCCGCTCTGCCTCACGGTTCCAAGGGGTGCCGCAGTTCAAGCGAATGCAGTGGTTGAACTGCTCGGTGTTACTGAAAATCAGCCCTGGCGCGATGCTGATGCCTTGTTGCAACGCCCGCACATGCAACTCCTGGGTATTGACCCGCCCCGGCAGGCTGACCCACAGGATGAAGCCTCCAGTGGGACGGCTCATCTGCGTGCCTTCGGGGAAGTACTGCTGCACCGCCAGCTGAAAGGCGCTGAGATTCTTGCGGTACTCCTGCCGGATATAACGCAAGTGCCGGTCATAGCCGCCGTTTTCCAGGTACGCGGCAATGCCCATCTGCGTGACGCTGCACGCCGAATGCGTACTGAAGGTCTGGAGCCGCTGGATTTCCTGCTGGAATTTCCCCGCGATCATCCAACCGATGCGCACACCCGGCGACAACGTCTTGGAAAAACTCGAGCAGTAGATGACCCGGTCCAGCCGGTCGTAGGCCTTGAGGGCCTTGGTGCGCCCCTGCTCGAACATCAACTCGCCATAGATATCGTCCTCGACGATCTGGATGTCGAAGTCCGACGCCAGGCGCAGCAGTTGCTTTTGCCGCTCTTCCGGCATGGTGCCGCCAAGAGGATTGCTCAGGCGCGTGGTCAGCACCAGCGCCTTGATCGACCATTGGTTGGCCGCCAACTGCAAGGCCTCCAGGCTCATACCGGTGACCGGGTCGCTGGGGATCTCGATAACCTTGAGGCCCAACAGATCCGCCAGTTGCAGCAAGCCGTAATAGGTCGGCGACTCAGCGGCGATCAAGTCCCCGGGCCGCGTCAGCACCCGCAAGGACATCTGCAACGCATCGACGCAGCCGTGGGTGATCACCACCTCGGAAGGATCCACCACGACGCCGGCATCGCGCATGCGAATCGCCACTTGGCGGCGTAACGGCTCGAAACCCGGGCTGAACATGTAGCTGAACGCCCGCGGGCTGTGGAAGCGTGTGACCTTGGCCAATTGCTGATGCAGGGCCCGGACAGGCAGATAGTCGACGCTCGGGACCGCCGCGCCCAGGGGAAACACCCCTTCGCGGCGCGACTCGACCAATACTTGCTGAATGATGCTGCTGCGCGTCACCAGCCCCGGACGCTCGACCCGGGCAATGTCCGGCGTCGGTGCCGTCAGGGCCGGCGTCTGGTGCACGTAGTAGCCCGACTGCGGCCGCGCGCGGATCAGCCCCTGGTCTTCAAGGTTGGCGTAGGCCTGCAGCACCGTGGCATGGCTGACGTTGAGCTGCGAGCTCATCTTGCGCACCGAAGGCACGCGCTCACCGGGCTGATACACACCGCGCCGGATGTCTTCAGCCAGCTGTTGAGCAATACGTTGATAGAGCAGAAGGTTAGTCATGACGCAGCACTCGATTTCACGGGCATTTTATTCTTGTCGGAAACGATACCGGAACAGTTTAGAAGTGTACTGGGACAGTTGCCAGATTACTCGACAGTACAGTGGAGTGACAGCTCTAACTGTACTCATCGCGCATCGATTGCAGGGCCAAAAAAACCCGGCGCCTTCTACAGGGGCCGGGTTTTCCAGTGACGCAACCCTTAGCGGGCGGCGCCGAGCTGGCCTTTTTCGTCAGAGAACACAATTTCAACGCGACGGTTCTGTGCCCGGCCGCGCTCGGTAGCGTTGACGTCCACCGGGTATTCATCACCGTAGCCTTCGACCTGGATGCGCTTTTCATCAACCCCAAGGTCCACCAGCACATCCGCGACCGCTTGCGCGCGATCGCGAGACAGCTTGAGGTTTTCCTGCTTGCCGCCCGTGCTGTCGGTATACCCCTCGATACGCACCACGCGCTTGGGGTTGAGCTGCAGGAACTGCACGATCTTGAGCACCACCCGGTTGGCCGAGTTTTTCAGTTCCGCTTCGCCGGTGTCGAACAGCACGTCGCCCAGGGTCATCACCAGGCCGCGATCGGTCTGGGTGGTCGCCATCGCCATGATCTGTTCTTCGAGCCATTTGCCCTGCTGCTGCACACTCAGCAACTTGGATTCGCGCAGGGCCAGTTGCAGGCGCTGGCGCTCCAGTTCGAGCTTCGCCGCGCGCTCTTCGTTGAGCACCTGATTGCTGTGCTCCCGGGCGATCGCACTGTAGCGCTGGCTCAGGTAGGCGTAATGCTGCACATCTTCGCCGCTGCCCCAGTAGCTGGACAAACGATCAGCACGGGCCAGGGATTCACCAGCGCGAATCACGTCCCGGGGCGCGGCACGCAACACGTTGGCGTCTTCCTTGACCTTCTGGAAATCGGTGCTGGCCTGGTCGAGCGCCGCTTCGCTGCGTTGGCCGGCGCAGCCATACAAGCTGGCCAGGCCGGCGAGTACCAGACCGCCCAATACGTGGGAGTGCTTCATTGGGCATCCTCCCTCAGCTGTTTGCGCAAGCGCTTGATGCGGGTGTCGAGCACGTTCAGTTGCTCCTGGCTCTTGAGGGTCAGCACCTTCGCTTCGGCCAGGCGGGCGTCGAGTTCGGCCTGTTCGGCCCGCATGCGCGCCTTCTTGTAGGATTCGTCGGCCATGTTGGATTTGGCGCGAGCGAATTTTTCTTCAGCCAGTTTCAATTCGGGCACTTCGTCGGCAGTAGCGCCAACGGCCCGCGCTTGCTCCAGTGCCTGTTCGGTCAGGCGGATCTGTTCATTCGGCGCCGGATCGGCTGCGCAGCCCGCCAGAGCCAGAACGGCCAGGGCAGCGAAAAGAGGTCGAATAGTCACTAATGTTCCCTACTGTTTTGGGGCACTGACAGGTGGCTGCAACTGTGTTTTCCAACGCTCGAGATTGCGCTGCAACACAGCCTCCGTCAGACCGGACGCGGCCAATTCTGTCATCTTTTGCGCCAGCTGTCCGCGTAACCATGGGTCATTGCAGGCGGAGTTATGGGAAACCGCAAGGAACAGCCCGGGTTTATCCACCGGTTGCGGTGCGGCTTGCAGATCGTTGGCCATCCCCAGTGTCTGCGCCATCGCCAGGCCCGAATAGCGCCCCGCCAGGACATATTCCACCTCTCCCAGCAGCAATTTCTGAAAGGCCTGGGTCAGGTTGGGCGTGCGCACCAGGGACAATTGCTGCTCGGCAAAGACGCCAAATCCCTGGGTCATACGGGCCTTTTCCGACAAGGCCCCGGGATGACCGTGAAGGTCTGCGGGCTGGTTGATGACCAGCGTCGAGTCCTTGCGGGTCCAGACCAGGTAATCGTTTTCGAGCAAGGGCGGATGAACGTAATCCAGCACTTCAAGCCCGGTAACGGTCAATGGCGCGTCGGTGAGCAGGTCCATGCGTCCGCTGCGCACTTCGTCCAACGCCTGGGCGCGCTTGCCGGCATACAGCAGTTCGATCTTGATCCCCAGTTCTTGCGCGACGTGCGCCAGCAGGTCGGCACTGGCGCCAATCAAGTGCTTGGGGTCTTGAGGGTCCTGCCAGAGATAGGGCGGCGCATCCGGGCTGCCGGTAGCGATCAGTCGTTCACATTTGCCGGCGGCGACAGACAGGCCTGGCACGAGCGCCAACGTCCACAGCAACGGCCAGCCGGCCAAACGACGCAGATCCATGGCAATACGCTCCTCTGAGGCAGAAATAAAAAGCCCGGCCAAAGGGCCGGGCTCTTTATAAGTGAAGACGCCGGATTAGACCAGCTTCTCCAGCTCAGGGATGGCTTCGAACAAGTCCGCGACCAGACCATAGTCGGCCACCTGGAAGATCGGCGCCTCTTCGTCCTTGTTGATCGCAACAATCACTTTGGAGTCTTTCATGCCCGCCAGGTGCTGGATCGCGCCGGAGATACCGACGGCGATGTACAGCTGTGGCGCAACGATCTTGCCGGTCTGGCCGACCTGCATGTCGTTGGGCACGAAGCCTGCGTCGACGGCAGCGCGGGAAGCACCGACGGCAGCGCCGAGCTTGTCGGCCAGGGCGTACAGGTGCTTGAAGTTGTCGCCGTTCTGCATGCCACGGCCGCCGGAAACGACGATCTTGGCAGCGGTCAGTTCCGGACGGTCGGACTTGGCCAGTTCTTCGTTGACGAAGCTGGAGATGCCGGCGTCATGGGCAGCGCCTACGGCTTCAACGGCAGCCGAGCCACCTTCGGCGGCAACCGGGTCGAAACCGGTGGCGCGGACGGTGATGACCTTGACGGCAGCGGTCGATTGCACGGTGGCAATGGCGTTGCCCGCGTAGATCGGACGCTTGAAGGTGTCGGCGCTTTCGACCGAGATGATCTCGGAGATCTGGTCGACGTCCAGTGCAGCAGCCACGCGCGGCAGGATGTTTTTGCCGTTGGACGTGGCGGCCGCCAGGATGTGGCTGTAGCCCTTGCCCAGCTCGGCTACCAGCGGCGCAACGTTTTCCGGCAATTGGTGCGCGTAGGCGGCGTTGTCGGCCGACAGCACTTTGGCCACGCCTGCGATTTTCGCAGCAGCTTCAGCCACGGCGCCAGCACCCTGGCCAGCTACCAGCACGTGAATGTCGCCACCGATTTTAGCGGCAGCAGCAACAGTGTTCAGCGTGGCCGGAGCCAGCGCCTTGTTATCGTGTTCGGCGATTACGAGGATAGCCATGATCAGATCACCTTCGCTTCGTTTTTCAGTTTCTCGACCAGTTCAGCCACCGACTTGACCTTGATGCCCGCGCTGCGTGCAGCCGGCGCTTCGACCTTGAGGGTCTTGTTGGTGGAGGCGGTGGAAACGCCCAAAGCGTCAGGCGTCAGCACTTCAAGCGGCTTCTTCTTGGCTTTCATGATGTTTGGCAGGGACGCATAACGCGGCTCGTTCAAACGCAGGTCGGTGGTGACGATCGCTGGCAGTTTCAGGGAAACGGTCTGTGCGCCGCCGTCGATCTCGCGGGTCACGGCAACGCTGTCACCAGACACTTCGACTTTGGAGGCGAAGGTGCCCTGACCGTAGCCGCTCAAAGCAGCGAGCATCTGGCCGGTCTGGTTGTTGTCGCTGTCGATGGCTTGTTTGCCGAGGATCACCAGCGATGGTTGTTCCTTGTCGACAACGGCCTTGAGCAGCTTGGCCACAGCCAGCGAGGTCAGGTCTTCGGCGGATTCGACGAGGATGGCGCGATCGGCACCCAGTGCCAGCGCGGTGCGCAGTTGTTCCTGGGCGGTGGTCGGGCCGATGGAGACGACGACGATCTCAGTCGCCACGCCTTTTTCCTTCAGGCGTACGGCTTCTTCTACGGCGATTTCGCAGAAAGGGTTCATCGACATCTTGACGTTGGCGAGGTCGACGCCGGAGTTGTCCGCCTTGACGCGAACCTTGACGTTATAGTCGACCACTCGTTTGACAGCTACAAGAACCTTCATGGATTCCTCGTTACTCTCCGGTGAAAAAAAGTCGCCTAGGCGAACCTGGCGGTTGATGCTCATGGGCGCAAGGGCACCTCTAAAAACGCCGGCATGAACCACACATGACCCAGCTCACGGGAGTGAAGACCATTCGTCAGTGATGACCGATGAGTCATTCATTATCGCGGCGTGTAAACTGCGCGTCGGAACCACGCAATGCGTCACTTTGTGCTGCCTTCGCCCTGTCTTTAGAGGTGCTCTTGAAACCAACAGTCAGCCTACGGCGAGCGCAAAACCGCCCGTATCTTGACCGGAACGCCTATTCCGGTCAATACGGCAAAATGGTCAGTCATAAGCCGTACGTCAGTGATTTATCTGGGCTGCGGCAATTTCAAACAAACGTTTGTATTGGACCCTGAGAGTGGTGTAGATATAATGCGCCGCTTAAGAGAGACACGCGTTTCATCCATTGTCGCTTTCGTCGCTTTTTGCGAAGGAAACAACGGATGCAACGCCAAACCTCCAATTAGAAAAAACTGTGAGCCTTGAGTAGGAGATAGCCCTGTGGAACGCGAATACATGGAATTCGACGTGGTCATCGTCGGTGCCGGCCCCGCTGGCCTGTCTGCCGCTTGCCGACTGAAACAGAAGGCCGCCGAAGCCGGTAAGGAAATCAGCGTCTGCGTGGTCGAAAAAGGCTCGGAAGTCGGTGCGCACATTCTCTCCGGCGCGGTGTTCGAACCCCGTGCCCTGAACGAACTGTTTCCAGACTGGAAAGAACTCGGCGCACCGCTGAATACGCCCGTCAAACGCGATGACATTTATGTCCTGAAAAACGCCGAGACCGCGAGCAAAATCCCTGACTTCTTCGTGCCCAAGACCATGCACAACGAAGGCAACTATATTATTTCCCTGGGCAACCTGTGCCGCTGGCTGGCCCAGCAAGCCGAGAACCTGGGCGTGGAGATCTACCCAGGGTTCGCCGCCCAGGAAGCGCTGTTCGACGAGAACGGCGTGGTGCGCGGGATCATCACCGGCGACCTGGGTGTCGACCGCGAAGGCAATCCGAAGGAAGGCCTCTACACCCCGGGCATGGAGTTGCGCGGCAAATACACGCTGTTCGCCGAAGGCTGCCGTGGCCACATCGGCAAGCAGTTGATCAAGCGCTTCAACCTGGACAGCGAGGCCGACGCCCAGCACTACGGCATCGGCCTGAAGGAAATCTGGGAAATCGACCCGGCCAAGCATCAACCCGGCCTGGTGGTGCACACCGCCGGCTGGCCGCTGGACATCATGGGCACCGAGAACACCGGCGGCTCCTTCCTTTATCACCTGGAAAACAACCAGGTGGTGGTCGGCCTGATCGTCGACCTGTCCTACAGCAATGCCTACCTGTCGCCGTTCGACGAGTTCCAGCGCCTCAAGCATCACCCGGTGCTCAAGCAGTACCTGGAAGGCGGCAAGCGCGTCAGCTACGGCGCCCGCGCCATCTGCAAGGGCGGCCTGAATTCGCTGCCGAAAATGGTCTTCAAGGGCGGCGCGTTGATCGGTTGCGACCTCGGCACTTTGAACTTCGCCAAGATCAAGGGCAGCCACACCGCCATGAAGTCCGGCATGCTCGCCGCCGAGGCGGTGGCCGATCGCCTGTTCGCCGAATCCGAAGGCGGTGATGAACTGACCGCCTACGTCGACAGCTTCAAGAACAGCTGGCTGTACGAAGAGCTGTTCGCCAGTCGCAACTTCGGCGCGGCGATCCACAAGTACGGCGCCATCATCGGCGGCGGCTTCAACTGGCTCGACCAGAACATCTTCGGCGGCAAGCTGCCGTTCACCCTGCACGACAACAAGCCGGACTACGCCTGCCTCAAGCTGGCGGCCGACAGCAAGAAGATCGACTACCCGAAACCGGACGGCAAGATCAGCTTCGACAAACTCAGCTCGGTGTTCATCTCCGGTACCAACCATGAAGAAGAACAGCCCTGCCACCTGAAGCTGACCGACCCGAGCATCCCGATCAGCAAGAACCTGCCGCTGTACGACGAACCAGCCCAACGCTACTGCCCGGCGGGCGTGTACGAAGTGGTGACCAAGGAAGACGGCGAGAAGCGCTTCCAGATCAACGCCCAGAACTGCGTGCACTGCAAGACCTGTGACATCAAGGACCCTTCGCAGAACATCACTTGGGTGTCGCCGGAAGGCGCTGGCGGACCGACTTACCCGAACATGTAAGCCGACACGCTGAACATCGAGGCTCCCGCAATGGGGTAATGCTGTTCACTTAAGAAAAATGATGGACCTGTGGCGAGGGAGCTTGCTCCCGCTCGGCTGCGAAGCAGTCGTAAACCGCCGGGTGCGGTGTGTCTGATGCTCCGTATTTGGCAGGTTTTGGGGCCGCTTCGCGGCCCAGCGGGAGCAAGCTCCCTCGCCACGGGTTTGTCGACTGCCTTAAGTGAACAGCATTACCCGCAATGGGGGCCTTTTTGTTGCCTGCCATCCCAGGAACACCGCTCCCACAAGGGATTTTCAGCGGATCAGGCGGCGCGCTCTTCCCCAGGGTTGCGCTCGAAGTAACGCTTGTATTCCCGGCTGAACTGCGACGAACTCTGATACCCCACCTGATGCGCGACCTGGGCCACGCCCAAGCCTTCGCTGAGCAGCAGTCGTTGAGCCTTGAGCAGGCGCAGACGCTTGAGGTACTGCACGGGCGACAGCAAGGTGCTGCGCTTGAAATGCTCATGGAAGGTCGAAGCGCTCATGTTCGCGCAACTGGCCAATGTCTCGACGTTCAGCGGCTCGGTGAAGTGCGTATGCAAATGGCTCAGGGCCGCGGCAATCCGGGCGAATTGGCCTTGCTGCTCCACCAGCGCCCGCAGCACATCGGCCTGGGGCCCGCGCAACGCGACGAACAGCAACTCCCGCAGCCGCGCCTGGCCCATGACCTGGCATTCCAGTGGGTCGTGCAAGCACTGCAACAGGCGTTCGACGCATCCGCGCATGGCGCCATCGAGCACGGCGCTGGTCATGGACTCCGGCGTCTGGGCCGCGAGGCTTCGCCCCGGCATCAATCCCATGGCCAGCACCAGCTCGCCCAACAGCGCCCGATCGATCGCAACCGAAATCCCGAGCAACGGAGCATCGGGCATGGCGTAGGTTTCACATTCGAACGGCACCGGCAACGCCTGGATCAAGTAATGCCCGGCGCCGTACTCCAGCGTACGCGGTCCCAGGTACGCCAGCTTGCTGCCTTGGGCGATGATCACCAGGCTCGGCTCGTAGAGCTGCGGGCCACGGGCGATGTCCTGGCTGCACCGCAGCACTTGCACGCCAGGCAGGCGCGTAGGAATAAAGCCGTCACGGGTCGCCAAGGGTTCGATCAGCGAAACCAGCGCCGCGTTGGCATCGAGATGACGGGTCAGCAACATGGGGAAACTTCACGAAAAAATGGATGGGAACATCATCGCAGGTCTGGCGTCACATAGGAGCAATCCTAGGCCAAGGCCGGAGGATTAGGCATGACACCCGTAGGAATGGTCATCGCCGCATACGGTCAAGGCTCCCAGAATAGATCACCTCACTGTTCACTGCTTAGCGAGGTCCATCATGTACACCGCCATCGGATACGCCGCCCAATCGCCCACCACTCCCCTCGCCCCCATGAAGTTCGAACGCCGCAGCCCGCGAGCTGACGATGTGGCGATCGAAATCCTCTATTGCGGCGTCTGCCACTCCGACATCCACCAGGCGCGCAACGAATGGGGCATCGCCGTTTATCCACTGATGCCTGGCCACGAGATCATCGGCAAAGTCACCGCCGTCGGTGCAAATGTCACCCGTCATAAGGTCGGCGACTTGGTGGGTGTTGGCTGCATGGTCGATTCCTGCCGCGAGTGCGAAGCTTGTCACGCGGACCTGGAGCAATACTGCTATCAGGGCATGACCCAGACCTATGCCAGCCCGGACCGGGTCAGCGGCGGGCATACCATGGGTGGCTACTCCAACAGCATCGTGGTCCAAGAGCACTTCGTGTTGCGCATCCCGGCCGCGCTCGACCCGGCCAGCGCCGCACCGATTCTCTGTGCCGGCATCACCACCTACTCGCCCCTCAAGCACTACGGTGTGAAGGCCGGCGACAAGGTCGGCGTGCTGGGCATGGGTGGCCTCGGCCATATGGGTATCAAGTTCGCCAAAGCCATGGGCGCGGAAGTCACGTTGTTCACCCGCTCGGCCAGCAAGGCTGAAGAGGCCCGTCGCCAGGGCGCCGATCATGTGATCGTGTCCACCGATCCCGAGCAGATGGCCGCCGCGGCCGGACGCTTCCATTTCCTGCTGGACACCATTCCAGTGCAGCACGATCTCAATCCCTACCTCAGCACCCTGCGCTTCGACGGCGTGCACATCCTGGTGGGTCTGGTCGAGCCGATCGATCCACCGGTCCATGCGGCCAACTTGATCATGGGCCGGCGCGTCCTGGCCGGTTCGTTGATTGGCGGGATCGCAGAAACCCAGGAAGTGCTGGATTTCTGCGCCGAGCACAACATCAGTTGCGACATTGAGATGCTCGACATCCGTCAGATCAACGAGGCCTACAGCCGCATGATCGCCGGGGACGTGAAGTACCGCTTTGTCATCGACATGGCGACGCTCAAGGCCTGACCTTCGTCAAACCTTGGCACCCAGTTCCGCCGACAGCCGGGCTGTGACCCCTTTGACCAGGGGAATCAGCTCGGCCATCTTTTCCAGCGGCATGTACGGCACCGTGCTGGCGATGCTGATACCGGCGACGATGCGCTTGCCGGCGTCACGGATCGGCGCCGCCACACAGCGAATCGACGGTTCGTTGTCTTCCAGGTCGAAGGCATAACCCCCCGCCACGTACTCCAGCATCCGTTGCTGGAACTGTTCCCAGGATTGCTCCTGATGCTGGGGCCAGAACTGATTCTTCCCACCGGCTGGCAGGCTGATTTCATACAGCCGCTTCCATTGTTCCTGCGAATCATCGAGCATCAGCGCCTTGCCGATCCCGGTGCGCGCCAGCGGCATGCGATGGCCTACGCGCGAACGCATTTCCGGGCCGTTGCGCCCTGGATTCTTCAGCAGGTACAAGACTTCGTCGCCCTCACGAATCGCCAGGTGAACGGTGTCCCCGGTCAGTGCCGACAGTTCGTCCAAGTACGGCCCCGCCAGGCTCACCAGTGGCAACTCTTCGCGAGCCTGGAAACCCAGCTCGATCAGCTTCGGTCCCAGCAGGTAGCCCACTTGCGGCACCACGCGCAGGTAACGTTCGTCCACCAGGCAACTGGCCAGGCGATGGGTGGTGCTGCGGGTGGTGCCGATCAGCCGGGCGATTTCCTTCAAGTCACGGGCGCCGCTGGCGACCGCCTGGACCACCCCCAGGCCACGCAACAATGTCTGCGTGCCCGTAGGTGCGGCATCCTTGGTGATTTTTGGATCGTCTTGCTGCATAGCCGGCCTTCAACAGTGAGCGGGAACGGGCGGCATTATGGTCGCCCGCCCCGTCGGACTACAACTCGATGCGCTCGACCTTCCCGACCAGCAGGATGTAGGACAGCGCGCCAGCCAGTGCCAGGACAGAGATATAGGTGATGGCCGGGGCAAACGAATCGCCGCTGGCAAGGAAGCCAATGACGATCGGCGTGGCGATCGCCGCCAGGTTACCGATGAAGTTGAACACCCCACCCGTCAGCCCGAGCAACCGCGCCGGGGCCAGTGTGGAGACCAGCGACCAGGTGATCGACGCCAGGCCGTTGCCAAAGAACGCCAGGGCCAGAAAGGCAATCACCAGCGGTGTCGACTCGACAAAGTTGGCGCCGATGATCGAGGTGGAGATCAACAGACCGCCAATGATCGGCAGCTTGCGGGCAAACCCCACCGTGGCACCGCGGCGGATCAGCCAGTCGGAAAAGAACCCGGAACACAACACGCCGACAAACGCCGCGAGGAACGGCAACGACGCCAGCAGGCCGGACTTGATGAAATCCATGCCGCGATATTTCACCAGGTAGGTCGGGAACCACGTCAGGAAAAACCACAGCGTGGAGTTGAGGCAGAACTGCCCCAGGTAAATGCCCCACAACTTGCGTTGCGTCAGGACAATGCCCAGGTCGGCCCAGCTGAATTTGGCCTTGACCTTGGCGGTATCGGCCTGGATATCCACCAGCCCACCGCCTTCGCGGATCAGTTCGATTTCGGCGGCGTTGGCGCCTTTGAAATCCCGTGGCTCGCGGTACACCGCGTACCAGATCGCCGCCCAGAGAATGCCCACCGCGCCCGTGGCGACAAACACCATGTGCCAACCGAACGCGTGTTGCAGCCACGCCAGTACTGGCGTCAGGAAAGCCAGCCCGACGAACTGCCCGGAGGTGTAGAAACCGATGGCCGTGGCCCGCTCACGCTCAGGAAACCAGGTAGTGACCACGCGGCTGTTGATCGGATAAGCCGGCGCTTCCAGGGCACCGACCGCCATGCGCAGCACGAACAGCGCGATGAAACTGGCGGCAAAACCCAGCATGACCGTGGCCACCGACCACAACAGCAACGCCACGCTATACAGAATGCGCGGCGGCACCCGGTCCACCAGCCAGCCACCGGGGATCTGCATGGCGGCATAGGTCCAGCCGAACGCCGAGAAAATCAGCCCGACATGGATCGGATCGATGCCCAGGTCGCTGGTCAACGCGGGGGCGGCGATCGAGAGGTTGCTGCGGTCCAGGTAATTGATCACCACGGTGATGAACAGCAGGACCATGATGAAAAAACGCTTGCGGCTGGGCGTCACCAACGACGCCTGCGCGCTCAGGGTGTGCGCTTGCATGTGAGGTGCCTCTTTTTATGGTTATTGAGGGCGAAACTAACGAGCAGTCGAGTCGACCCGTGGCGAGGGAGCTTGCTCCCGCTCGACTGCGCAGCAGTCGCAGGTTGTTTGTCCATAAATCGAAGGGCTGCTGCGCAGCCCAGCGGGAGCAAGCTCCCTCGCCACAGGGGTTGTGGGTGTCTAGGCGATCACCACTCGGCAAAACTGCCATCGGCATGGCGCCAGATCGGGTTGCGCCAGCGGTGGCCGATGGCCGCGCGTTCGATGACGTATTCCTCGTTGATCTCGATGCCCAGGCCCGGGCCATTCGGGATTTTCACGAAGCCCTTGTCGTAGTCGAACACCTGCGGATCCTTGATGTAGTCCAGCAGGTCGTTGCTCTCGTTGTAGTGGATACCCAGGCTCTGTTCCTGGATGAACGCGTTGTAGCAGACCGCGTCCAGTTGCAGGCACGCCGCCAGGGCGATTGGGCCCAGCGGGCAGTGCAGCGCCAGCGCGACATCGTAGGCCTCGGCCATGTTGGCGATCTTGCGGGTTTCGGTGATGCCGCCGGCATGGGAGGCATCCGGCTGGATGATGTCCACGTAGCCTTCGCTGAGTACACGCTTGAAGTCCCAGCGCGAGAACAACCGCTCGCCCAGGGCAATCGGGGTGCTGGTCAGCGGCGCCAACTCCTTGAGGGCTTCGTAGTTTTCGCTGAGCACCGGCTCTTCGATGAACATCAGTTTATAAGGGTCGAGTTCCTTCATCAGCACCTTGGCCATCGGTTTGTGCACCCGGCCGTGGAAGTCCACGCCAATGCCGACGTTCGGCCCCACCGCATCCCGCACCGCCGCCACGTTGGCCAGGGCCAGGTCGACTTTTTCGAAGGTGTCGAGAAACTGCAGCTCTTCGGTGCCGTTCATCTTCACCGCCGTGAAGCCCCGCGCCACCGCCTCTTTCGCCGCCCGGGCGGTGTCCGCCGGCCGGTCGCCGCCGATCCACGAATACACACGGATCTTATCGCGCACCTGGCCGCCCAGCAGGTCGCTGACCGACACACCCAGGGCCTTGCCCTTGATGTCCCACAGCGCCTGGTCGATGCCGGCCAGGGCGCTCATGTGAATGGCCCCACCACGGTAGAAGCCGCCGCGATAGAGCACGGTCCAAATGTCTTCGATGTTGCGTGGGTCTTTGCCGATCAGGTAGTCGGACAATTCTTCAACGGCAGCCGCCACCGTGTGGGCACGGCCCTCGACCACAGGCTCGCCCCAACCGGTCACGCCCTCGTCGGTCTCGACCTTGAGGAAGCACCAGCGCGGCGGGACGATAAACGTGGTCAGCTTGGTGATTTTCATCTTGTTGTCTCTCTTGTCAGATGCAGCGCACAGGGCGCTGGAAAAGTCTTCAGTTCAAGGCGTTCCATGCGGCCACGTAGGCCTTGGCGCGCACCGCCACTTCATCCGCTGTCAGGCCCGGCTTGAATAGCCCGGAACCGAGGCCGAAACCCTTGACGCCGGCTTCGACGAACACCGCCATGTTGTCCGGCGTAATCCCGCCCACCGGCACCAGCACGGTCCCGGCCGGCAGCACCGCGAGCCAGGCCTTGACCACCGCCGGGCCCATCTGCTCGGCGGGGAACATCTTCAGTACATGGGCGCCTTCGGCCAGCGCGGCAAACGCTTCGGTAGGCGTGGCGACACCCGGCGACAGGTACAGACCCGCCGCTTTCGCCGCCCGCAGCACCTTCGGATCGCTGTGAGGCATGACGATCACTTGGCCGCCAGCGGCTTTCACCTGCTCCACCTGCTCCGGCGTGAGCACGGTGCCGGCGCCGATCAGGCAATCGGCGGGCAAGGTGCTACGCAGGATGCGGATGCTTTCGTACGGCTCGGGGGAATTGAGCGGCACTTCGATGACGCGAAATCCGGCGCTGTACAGGACTTCGCCGATGGCCGCCGCCTCTTCGGGACGCAGGCCACGCAGGATCGCGATCAGCCCGTTGTGCGCCAGTGCTTGAGTGAGCATGTCAGACCTCCAGTCAGGTTCAGGGGGCGGTGGAATCGAGCAACCCGGCCGCTACGGCCAGTTGCCACAAACCGCGTTCGGTGGCCTGTTCGGCCAGGACCACCCGGGCGAAGCCGCAGGCGTCGAGGGCCCGTTGATAACGGACACAGAGTTGGGAGTTGCCGATCAGCACCACCGTCGGCAGATGGAGGCTGTCGCGTCGCCGACGCTGCACCTCGGCCAGCGCCGTCAGCTCATGGCCGATCAGCAGGCCCGAGAGGTAATCGGCCTGGGCGCTGGCCTCCAGTTCGCCGGTCAAGCCCAGACTGCGAGCGCTGAACACCGTGGACAGCGGACCGATCTGGCCGTCCACCGACAACGCCACCTGTACGCCACGATCAAAGGCCACGCCATCGAAGGTCGTACTCCGTTGCTGGGTGCGGCCGAGAATGCTGTGGTCACTGAGCACGGCAAAGATCTCGCCGGTCATGAAGGTGTCGAAATGCACGATGCAGCCATCGGTCACTTCCACCCATTTCGAATGGCTGCCGGGCAAGCCGATCAACACCGCCTCGTCCGGCAGGCTGTGCAAGGCGCCGAGCACCTGGGTTTCTTCACCGCGCATGACATTGGGCAAGCGTGAACGCTGAATCACGCCGGGCACGATGTGCACATCGACACCGCGAAGGCTGCGAACGGTTTGTAGGGAATGTCCGAGATTGGCGACGTTGGCGGGTGTGTCGCAGTAAGGCGCTTCACGCCAGCCCTGAGCACTGCCGACCATGCCACAGGCAATCACGGGCAAGCCTGGCTGGGCATCGAGCCAGTCGCCGCAGGCCTCGTCGAAGGCCAGTTCGAAACCGTCGATGCACACCCCGCCGGCCAGGGTTCGCGGCCCGGAAGGCAACTGCATGATCCCCGATGACAGCGAGCGCTGCTCGAGCACCTCGCCACCGGCTGCGAGTTTGTAAGCCCGTAATGAGGTGGTCCCCCAATCGAGCGCGATCAATTGCGCCTGCATCCGCTTCACCTGTTCTGTTTTTTGGCAGTGAGTGGAAAGGACTATAAACCTGGGCGCGACAAAATCTCAATATATAAATATCACTCCCATATATTGGGATATGATGAGCCAACCCTAAAGCCCATCGCCATCCGTCCAAGACCCTGCTACGTTTCTGAGCGGACGCCAAACAACTAGGGAAAAAGTGATGGGACAACAGCTGAAAATCCTCGGTCGCACTTCCTCGATCAACGTCAGAAAAGTGTTGTGGACCTGCCAGGAACTGGACATTGCCTACGAGCGCGAAGACTGGGGCATCGGTTTTTCCTCAACCCACGACCCGGCGTTCCTGGCCTTGAATCCCAATGCCCAGGTGCCGGTGATCATCGATGAGAACGGCGTGCTGTGGGAGTCGAACACCATCTGCCGATACTTGGTGGGCAAGCATGGACGCAGCGATCTGCTACCTGTCGAGCCTGCCGCCCGGGCGCGCATCGAACAGTGGATGGACTGGCAAGCCACAGAGCTCAACCCGTCATGGGGCTACGCATTCCACGCCCTGGTACGCAAGAATCCAGACTTCCAAGACCCACAGCGCATCGCCGCCGGCATCAAAGGCTGGAACGAGAAGATGGGTTTGCTCGAGCAGCAGTTGAACCGCACCGGCGCCTATGTGGCCGGCGCGGATTTTTCCCTCGCCGATGTGCTCATCGGCCTGTCCGCGCACCGCTGGCGCCAAACCCCCATGGAGCGTCCCGACTATCCGGCGGTCGCCGCCTATTGCAAGCGGTTGGAACAGCGCCCCGGATTTGCCGAGTACGCATCTGCCGCATATTCGTGAAGTGCTCAGTTGCCGTGGGCGAAATCCCGTAGCACCTTGCCGTCCATTCGGTAGCGCACCCATTCTTCCTGGGGCTGCGCGCCGAGGGATTTGTAGAACTCGATGGCCGGGGTGTTCCAGTCCAAGACACTCCATTCGAAGCGACCGCAATCATTGTCGCAGGCAATTTTCGCCAAGTGGCGAAGCAAGGTCTTGCCCGCCCCGCCGCCGCGCTGCTCTGGCGTGATGTACAGGTCCTCGAGGTACAGGCAATTGCTGCCCAGCCAAGTGGAGTAACTGAAGAAAAACACCGCAAAACCGATTGGCACGCCGTCACGCAGGCAGATCAAGCCGTGGGCGGTCGCGCCCTCGCTGAACAGGCTACGCTCGATGTCCGCCACACTGGCGATGACTTCGTGGCGGGCCTTTTCGTAATCGGCCAGCTCGGTGATGAAGGCAAGGATTTGAGGCGCATCGCTGGGTTGCGCAGGACGGATCTCGATGGACATGAACAGGCCTTGTAGCCAATTGAAAGCGCCATACTAAGCCGCGACGCGGCGCTCGTCACATATCGATCCAACTATTTGATCGCGGCGCACGCCTCCTTCAGAACCGCCATTCGTCGCGTCCGAGGCACCAACCCAAATCCAGCGAGGCCCAAGATCAGGTAAGCATTCTGAAAAATGGAGGCGACACCCATGATCACTTCAAGGCTGACCGCATTCACCTTCGCCGCGTTGCTGTCCTCGGTGGCCTTCGCGGCTTCGACCTCCGGCACCGGGCCGACCGATCCCGTGCAAGCGCCCAACTCCCCCGCCACGCAAGGCCTGCCCAAATTGAACACCGACGGTACCGGCGGCGGCCTGAACAATGGCCAGCCACCCGCCACCGGCACCGATCCGCGTGTGCAGGGTAATGACACGGGTCGTCAGGGCGGCATGAATACGCCGGACTCGACAGCGCCTGATAACGCCGAGACCGGTGTGGGCTCGAAAACCACGACCGGTGGTTCGGGCTCCGAAGGGGGCGCCGCCAGCCAATAGCCTCTGCTCAGACATTTGAGGAGGAACATCCATGCCTCGTGGAAGCAAAGACAAATACACCGCCGAACAAAAGCGCAAGGCCGAGCACATCGAAGAGAGCTACGAGAAAAAAGGCCTGTCCAAGGACACGGCCGAGGCACGCGCTTGGGCAACGGTCAACAAACAGTCCGGCGGCGGCGAACGCTCCGGTGGTTCGGGGAAGGCGAAACCGGCCGCGGCAAAGAAAACTGACCGCAAGGAATCGGCCCGCCGCGCCGCCAAGACCCGCGAAGGTCATCCACGCACCAGCAAGGCCTCTCATGAGGCCCAGACGGTGGACAGCCTGATGAAGGAGGCCCAGGCGAAAAACATTCCCGGGCGCTCGAAGATGCGTAAGCAGCAATTGGTTGAGGCGTTGCGCAAGGCGGGGTGATTGTCGGCGTCTGGGTGCACGCCTTCGCGAGCAAGCTCGCTCCCACAGTGGGCCTGCGCTGTGCTGGAGTTCTGCGTCCCGGCACAACATCCTGTGGGAGCGAGCTTGCTCGCGATAGCGGTAGATCAGTCGCCAGAGATCGCTATGGGTTGTTCAGCGTTGTTTCAAGCGGTCGATCACCACCGCCAGCAGCAGGATCGAGCCGCGGATGACGTATTGGTAGAAGGTGTCGATGTTCTTCAGGTTCATCGCGTTTTCGATGATCGCCAAAATCAGCACGCCTGCAATGACGTGGCGGATCATGCCGATACCACCGCTCAACGACACCCCACCCAGCACGCAAGCCGAGATCACGGTCAGTTCGAAGCCCTGGCCGATCATCGGCTGGCCCGAGGTCATGCGCGAGGCCAGGATCACCCCGGCCAGGGCACCGATCACGCCATGCACGGCAAAGATGATGATCTTGGTGCGATCAACGTTCACGCCGGCCAAGAGCGCCGCTTCCTGGTTGCCGCCAATGGCCATGGTGTTGCGCCCGTAGGTGGTGTAGTTCAGCAGCCAGCCGAAAAACAGGAAGCACACGATGGTGATCAGGATCGGCACCGGCACGCCGAACATCTGCCCGTTGCCGAACACGAAGAACGATTCCTGGGACACACCCACCGCTTTGCCGTTGGCGAAGATGTAGGCCAGGCCGCGGACGATCTGCATGGTCGCCAATGTGGTAATCAACGCATTGACCCGCAGCTTGGCAATGACGATGCCGTTGATCAAGCCGACGATCAACCCCATCACCAGCGCCGCGCTGATGCCAAGGAACACGCTGTTGGTGTCGCGCATCACCACCGCCGCGACGACGCCGGCACAGGCAATCACCGAACCGACCGACAAGTCGAAGTGCCCGGACGCCAGGCAATACAACATGGTGCAGGCCGCGATGCCGGTGGTGGAAATCGCCAGGCCCAGCCCGCGCATGTTCAGCGGCGACAGGAAGTTGTCGATCATCAGGGTGCAGAGCACGAAGATGCCGATGGCCGCCAGCAACATGACCCAGTCATCCAGGAAGCGACGCAGGTCCAGGGGTTTGCGTGCCGTTGGCAGTGCATTGTTTTGAATGGTCATGATTTACCTCTCAGTTCGCCGCGTCGGCAACGCGTTGGCGCGGCAGCGCCAGTTGCAACAGGTTGGATTCGTTGGCCTGGTCACGCGACAGCTCGCCGCGCATGGCCCCTTCGCAAAGCACCAGGATTCGGTCGGAAATGCCCATCACTTCCATCAGGTCGCTGGACACCACAATCACCGCGATGCCATCGGCCGCCAGGTTGTGGATAATCTGGTAGATCTCCGCCTTGGCCCCGATGTCGATGCCGCGAGTAGGCTCGTCCAGCAGCAGGACTTTCATCGGCATCGACAGCCAGCGACCGAGAATCGCTTTCTGCTGATTGCCGCCGGACAGGTACATGATTTTCTGTCCCGCCGTGGGGGTCTTCACTTTCAGCGACTTGATCTGTTTGTCGGCATTGCCCCGCTCCCAGTCGCCACGCAACAGGCAGCCGAGCGTGGAATGAGACGGGCGCGCACTGATGTTGATGTTCTCGCCCACACTGCCCAACGGGATGATGCCTTCTTTCTTGCGATCCTCCGGGCAGAGCAGCACGCCCGCGGCGATGGCATCCCGAGGTGAACGCAGTTTCAGTTCCTTGTCGTGCAAGACGAGACTTCCTTCGCGCTGGCGCTCCAAGCCACTGAGCAAGCGCAGCAGCTCGGTACGACCGGCGCCGACCAGCCCGAACAAACCGAGGATCTCGCCCTTGTGCACCTGGAAACTCACCGGCTCATGCAAGCCCGGCCCCAACAAGCCCTTCACTTGCAGCGCCACATCGCCGCGCTCCCGAGGACGGTAGTCATAGATGTCCTGGATATCGCGACCGACCATGCACGTGACGAGTTGATCATGGGTCAACTCGCTCATGTTCTCGAAGGTCCGCACGTAACGACCGTCCTTGAACACCGTCACCGCATTGCAGATGCGGAACACCTCTTCCATGCGATGGCTGACGTAGAGCACCACTTTGCCCTCGTCTCGCAGCCGGCCGATGATCGCCATCAAACGGTCGATTTCCCGGGCCGACAGGCTACTGGTGGGCTCGTCGAAAGCAATGACGTGAGCACCGCGAGACAAGGCCTTGGCAATTTCCACTAATTGGCGCTGGCCGAGGGACAGGCGACCGACTTTTTCCTGGGGGTCGATTTCGTCGGCCAGGCCTTTGAGCAGCGTCAGCGCCTGTTGGCGCAGCACGCCACGATTGACCAGGCCGAAACGCGCCGGCAAATGGCCGAGAAACAAATTTTCAGCGACGGTCATTTCCGGCACCAGGTGCAGTTCCTGGTGAATCACCGCCACGCCGCTGGCGATGCTGTCGGCGGTGCCTTTGAAGGCCATCGTCTGCTCGCCGATCTGCAAGTCGCCGCTGCTCGGGATGTAGGCACCACCGAGGATCTTCAGCAACGTGGACTTGCCAGCGCCGTTTTCCCCCATCAAGGCATGGACCTGCCCCGGATGGGCGACGAAACTGATATTGGCCAGCGCCTGCACGCCGGGAAAGGACTTGCCGATCCCGTTGAATCGCAAGCTGCCGCCGATGTTGTGTTGCCGTGTCGCTGTTTGCGCTTGCATAACCACCTCGAACTTACAGAGATCAAGCGACCCCGCCACTCAAGTGACCAGGGCCGCTTTTGAATCAACCGGCCATCAGTTCCACAGGCCGATTTTTTCCAGCTCTTGCTTGAAGTTCTCCCGGGTGATCAGCGTCACCTCGTCCATGGCGGTGTACTTCGGCGGCTCCTTGCCGGTGGTGATCCACTCGTACATCATTTCGGCGGTCTTGTAGCCTTCGATGTGAGGGCTTGGCAGCATCGAGCCGAAGAAGCCGCTGTCAGGCTTCTTCAATTCACCGATGGCGTCGGTGCCGTTGATGCCGATGCCGATCACATTGGCCGCCTTGAACCCAGCGGCTTCGGTGGCGCGCACGCCGCCAAGCACAGTGTTGTCATTCATGCCACCGATGATCAGGTTCTTGGCGGCGCTTGGCAGCTTCACCAGGGCCGAGTTGGTGGAGTCCATGCTCCCGGGTACGTCGAGGGTCTTCAGCGCCGAATAAAGGATGTGGTCTGCCGGCATCCCGGCTTTCTTCAGGGCATCGACCGAACCGTCGGTGCGCTTCTTGCCGGTATCCAGTTCGTTATAGGTGTTGATGACGGCATAGGTGTCTTTCCAATCCCAGCCACGTTTTTTCGCCTCAGCCGCCATGGCGCTGCCCTGCTTCTGGCCGACTTCGAACGCCGCCATGCCCAGGTACGGTACGTCCTCCATGAACTTGCCATCGGAACCGACGAAGCGGTCGTCGACGGCGATCACTTTCATGTCATTGAGCTTGGCCTTGGCCACGATGGCTGGGCCGAGGGAGACGTCCGGCGGGCAGATCACGAAGCCCTTGGCACCGTTGGCGGCCAGGCTGTCGATGGCCGAGAGGGTTTTCTCGCCGTCGGGCACGGCGATCTTGATCAACTGGAAGCCTTTATCCTTGGCCGCCTTCTCGGCAAACGCCCATTCGGTCTGGAACCAAGGCTCCTCGGCCTGCTTGACCAGGAAACCAATTTTTACTGCATCGGCCGCCAGCAAGTGGCTGCTGAGGCTGACCGCGGTAACCGCCAGGGCGGCGCGACACAGGGAACGGATCCCACGACGATGTTTCATAGTTGACTCCTTGTTTTTTTTATTGAAAGCCAAACGACCAGGGTTCTGCTCCACCGTCGGTGGAAATGCGCAGGCTGGGCGGTCACATCAAGTTGCTACACAGCATAGGCCTGAATAGTCATATCGTATGATGATTGGATTGCAGGCGAAGTTTCCCACTGCAACCCAGGAATATTCAGTCGTGGTACATGACTGAACGTCCCCCATCGATGGTGATGCATGAGGCATTGATAAACGGTGCTTCATCGCTGGCCAGGAACACGGCCGTCATTGCCACTTCGATCGGTTGCCCGATGCGCCGTGGCGGGTGCAGATCCAGCGCGCGCTGGCGTTCGGCATAAGGATCGGCAAAGCCGTTCCAGTAGTCGACGTTCAGTTGGGTCTCGATATAACCCGGTGCGATGGCATTGACGCGTACGCCTTTGGGTGCGTATTCGATGCCCAGGGCGCGGGTCAGGCCGAGCAGGCCATGCTTGGCCACCGGGTAAGGGAAGCAACCGGGAATGATGTGGGACGAATGGGTCGAAGCAATGTTGATGATGCTACCCACGCCCTGCTCGATCATCTGCGGCAACACCGCCTTGCAGCCGTACCAGGCACCATCCAGGTCGATGGCGAAGCAGCGACGCCAATCTTCTTCGGTCATTTCCAGCGGGTCACGGAAGACATTGACACCGGCGCAATTCACCAGCACATCGATGCGACCGTGCCGCTCGACGGCATGCCGGGCCATGGCGTGCAGGTCCTGCTGGTTCGACACATCGGCTTTCAGCGCATGCACGTCCGCCCCGCGTTCACGCCAATGAGCGGCAACCGTCTCGACCTTCTCGGCCTGAATATCGCTGATCACCAGCCGTGCCTGTTGCGAAGCGAACGCGGCGACGATCGCCTCGCCAATGCCCTGGGCCGCACCGGTCAGCAGCACCACTTTGTTTTTCAGGCGCTCGCCCTTCGGGGGCTCGGGCACTGGCGGCAATGAAAGCGGCTCAGCCATGGATCAAGACTCCCGGACGCAGGCACGACAAAAACCGGGCATCCAGGGACGACCGGTCAAAAGACGTTGTAAGCAGCCGTGAATCGCGTACGCCGCCGAGGCGTACGGGGGAGGATCGTTGCATCACTTCACCTGTTTTGTTTTTTTAGTGTGAGTGCGTATTGCCGATGGAGCCGACTATAAACCCGACCGTCGAATAATCTCAATATATATATTTACATCCCATATTTTGGGATTCATCCCGCAAACCGAGTACAGGCCACGCCCGGTATGTCGACCCGCATGGACAGCACCGCACCGTCCAGCGGATGACCCAACGGGCTCGCCGCACTGGTGATGTACAACGTCTTGAGGTCTTCGCCTCCAAACACACAGCTGGTCGGCCGGCTGACGGGCAGTTCGATCACCCGGTCGACCTGGCCTTGCGGATTCAATCGCAGCAGGCAACTGCCGTCCCAGCGCGCGTTCCAGATATAACCCCGGGCATCCATCGCCGAACCGTCCGGCCCGCCGCGCGGGTGTGGACCGAACCAGACCTCGGCGGGAGCCAGGCTGCCATCGGGATGGATAAAGTGCCGATACAAAGTGCCGTCGAGGCTCTCGCCGAAATACACCGTGGTGCCATCTGGACTCCACAACAAGGTGTTCGGGATACCCAGCCCGCGTAACAACGGCATGACCCGGCCATCGCCACTGACACGAAAGAGGCCGCCGGAGCGCCGCTCGATGGGTAGGTCCTCTGCGTTTTCACCGATGTTGTTCTGCATGGTGCCGAGCCAGAGCTGGCCCAAGGCATCGCAACGGGCTTCGTTGGCACGATTGCCCAGTTGCGGGTCGGCCATGCACAGCAGGGTCAGGCGCGGTTCCAGGCCCGGCGAATCGAGGTCCAGCCGGTAGACACCACTGCTCAGCGTCACCAGCGCATCGCCACTCTGCGTCGGGATAAAGGCGGACACATGCTCGGGCATCTGCCAGATCTGCACATTGGCGCCGATCAAACGCAACGCCTGCTTGCCGGCGATATCGACCCAGTACAACGCCTGGGTCGGCTCATCCCAGAACGGCCCCTCGCCCAAGATCGCCCGATGTTCCGTAACAGCCGTCCACTTCATTGAAACCTCCCGTTCCCTATCTGCCCGGCAGCGTCTGTCCGACCGGCCATGACATTAGGGTAAAAGCGCTTGATGGCCAGGTCAGCGTTATCGATCAGGGTCATGCAGGCCCAGACGCCCCGCGCCGCGTCACGGGCCGCGATGGCGTCGGCGATGTCCTTGTGGATGGGCAAGGTGCGGCGCAGCTCATCCGGGTCGGCAGCCGACACCTCGAACGATACCGCCAGCAGCGCGCCCAGGGCCGGGACCATCTGTTCGATGAATTGATTATGGCTGGCGGCGAGGATGCATTCGTGGAAAAACTGGTCGGCGCGGTTGTAATCCGCGCCGCTGTCCACGGCCCGCTCCAGCGCATGGTAGGCCAGGCGGATCGCCTGCACCTGGTCGGCCGTGGCCCGTTCACAGGCCCAACGCACCGCCATCGGCTCGATGGTGCGGCGCAGGTCCAGCAAGTCATCGACGAAATTTTCCGGCAAGCCGCTGCGTGACAGCCAGCCAACCACTTGGGGGTCGAACAGGTTCCAGCGTCGCACCGGCAACACCCGCGTGCCGACTTTCGGCCCGACCTCCAGCATGCCTTTGGCCACCAGGGTCTTGATCGCCTCGCGAATCACCGTGCGACTGACGCCCAATTGTTCGCCCAAGTCCGCCTCGACCTTGATGGTTTGCCCAGGCTTGACCTGGCCGGCGGCTATCCAGCCCCCCAGCCAATCGACGGTCGATGCATGAAAACTGCTGGACATGAAAACCCCGCGAGCCACTCTTATAGGAGGCTCACGCTAATCATCATACGATTGGGTGTCAATTTGAATTTACGTAACCCACCTGTGGGAGCGAGCTTGCTCGCGATAGCGGTCGTCCAGCCAACACAGCTGTTGGATCAACCATCGCTCCCAAAAGGGCTCAGGGTTCCAGGCCTATGGGGAAGAACTCGCCACCGCTCCACACGCCCAACCAGCGCTGCCCATCGATCTCGCGACTGACCGCCAGCTCCACCAGTTGGTAGAACACATTGCGATGGATCAGTGCTTCGAGATTGCTGCGCACATGCACGTAGGGCGCGGGTTCCTGGGTCTGGGGATCGATCACCACCCGCAGCGGATGCTCGCCGCCGGCCTCAGTGGTTTCCTCGACATTGGTGGTGAAGCGCAACAACTGCCCTTCCCCCTGCCCTTCGACCTCAAGGGTCACGGCCACGAACGGCACGTCATCGACCTTGATGCCGACTTTTTCCACAGGAGTGATCAGGAAGTAATCATCGCCGTCGCGGCGGATGATGGTGGAGAACAGCTTGACCATCGGCTTTCGCCCGATGGGCGTACCCAGGTAATACCAGGTGCCGTCCCGGGCGATGCGCATGTCGATGTCGCCGCAGAAGTCGGGGTTCCACAAGTGGACCGGCGGCAGCCCTTTGGTCTTGGGGATCTGCCCCAGCAAGTCATTGGCTTTTTGCGGTCCGCTCATGGTGACTCCTGATTATTTATTCGTCGCTCATCCCCAGCAGGCTGCGGGCATATTCACGCAAAGGCGTGGCGATGAGGTCTTGTGGCTGCTTGTCGTGCAACGTCAGTAAACCGCCACGACTCTTGATCCGTGCAGTATCAATCAAATACTGGGTGCTGGTCTCGATCAACATGATTTGAATCACGCTGGTATCGACACCCAAGCGATCCAAGGCTTCTTCATCCTGCCATTCATCCGTGTTGCCGATACGGTTGTCAGCCTTGGCGAAGCGGGTGTACAGCAAATAATGGGCGCCAGCGGAACGGGCCTCGCCCATGGCCTGGTCGAGGCCTTCGGGAACGCGGGCGCGACGGACCATGGGGAAATATTCGATGAAGCCATTGAAGGCTTCCTCGGCCACGACGTTGGGACGCGGATAAGCACTGCCTGGCGGAGCGAAGGCGCCCTGGGCGATGTAGATGAACGAGTCGGGCTGAATACGCAGGTTGTTCACACGACGGCTGTCGCTATGGTCTAGCAGGCCGGCGTCGCTCATGTGGTAACGAACGCCCTCTCCCATGTCACTGACATTCATGCAGCCACCAAGCGCCAAAATGGCCAGCAGCAAAACCAGGCTACGCATCCTACCCTCCAAAAAACCGGTGTCGGAAAACCGGCGAATGGTCGTGGGATGCAGCTTTTGCGCCAGACCTTGGGATTGATTGGATTTTCCGCCTGGAATGCAGTTGTGGCGAGGGAGCTTGCTCCCGCTGGGGCGCGAAGCGGCCCTAAAACCTGGCGACACGGTAGATCAGGTTGATTGAGTGAGCTTGAGAGGGGCTGCTGCGCAGCCCAGCGGGAGCAAGCTCCCTCGCCACAAAAGCATCCCGCTCGACCAACCGATTAGCTCTTGAAACTGACACTGATTCGAGGCATTCCCTTAACCC
>NZ_FOTH01000006.1:0-66916 GCF_900114515.1 Pseudomonas sp. NFACC46-3 | reverse complement strand
GCGAGGGAGCTTGCTCCCGCTGGGGCGCGAAGCGGCCCTAAAACCCGGCGACACGGTAGATCAGGTTGATTGAGTGAGCTTGAGAGGGGGCTGCTTCGCAGCCCAGCGGGAGCAAGCTCCCTCGCCACAAAAGCCTCATTCAGCCGCCGATGATTTTCATGATGGTCGCGCCGCCGGAGAATGCCACTTCCTGCTTGTCCCCCAACGCCTTGACCAACAAGCGCTGAAGCGCCGGCAATGCCTGGTGGCGGGGCTTGTCCAGCAGGTCGCCGACGAAATGACGGTTACTCGACGACAGGCAGCCATGCAGCCAACCCGTGGAAGACAACCGCAACCGTGAGCAGGTACGGCAGAAAGGCACGCTTTCGTTGGCGATCACGCCAAAGTGCCCCAGCCCCGGTATCTCATAGCGCACCGCGGTAGCATCCACCGGCGCATCGGCTTGCAGGTATTCGTACTGATCGCCGATCAGGCTGAGCAGTTGCTGGAGGCTGACGAACTGTTGCAGGAAAGCATTGGAGTCGCTGGCCAGGTGCCCCATGCGCATCAACTCGATGAAACGCAACTCATAACCACGTTCCAGACAGTATTCGAGCAAAGGCATCACCTGGTCCAGGTTCTGCCCGCGCAATGGCACCATGTTGACCTTGATCTTCATCCCGGCGGCTCGGGCCTGGTCCATGCCATCGAGCACGGTCGCCAGGTCGCCGCCCCGGGCGATACTGCGAAACGCGGCGGGGTCCAGGGTGTCGAGGGAAACGTTGATGCGACGGATACCGGCGTCTACCAGCAAGGGCAGTTTTTTCGCCAGCAACTGGCCATTGGTGGTCAGGCTGATGTCCTCCAGGCCCATCTGCCCCACCGCCATCATGAAACACTCGAGCTTGGGGCTGACCAACGGTTCGCCGCCGGTGATGCGCAGCCGCTCGATGCCAGCGGCCTCGATCAAATAGGCCACGCCACGCGCCATGGCCTCGGCCGACAGTTCATCCTGCGCAGCCACCAACCGCTTGCCGTCAGGCACGCAATAGGTACAGGCGTAATTGCAGGCTGAAGTCAGGCTTATCCGCAGATTACGGAAACGCCTGCCTTGACGGTCAACGATCATGGGTCACTCCGGCACGAGAAAAATCGGACTCGCAAAAATTGACCTAGAAATCAAGATTTCGCAAGACCCAAGCCTGAGTATATTACTGGGACACTGCGCCATGTAAGCGGACATGGCGCAATAAGACAGCTGAATGTCTTGGCCTGTGCGGCCTCAGTTGCTCGGGACGTCGGTATCGCGCTTGCGCTTGTTGCCCATGCGCACACCAATGTCCATCAGGAACTGGAAGAAACCTTCCTGGTCTTCCAGCACGTTGCTCCAGAACGGCGAGTGATACAGCGCCACCGCGCCATGCACCAGCGCCCAGGCAGCGCAGTAATGGAAATAAGGCGGCACATCTTCGAGCTTGCCTTCGCTGATCCGGCCCTTGATCAGCAGCGTCAGGCGTTCGAAGTTCGAGGCGCGGATCTTGTGCAGCTCCTCGACCATCTCCGGCACCTGGTTGCCCTTGACCACTTTCTCTTCCAGGCGATCGAACAAGCGGTAGCGCTGCGGGTCGCGCATGCGGAACTCGAAGTAGGCCCGGGACAGGGCCTCCTTGTCCTTGTCCACATCGGCCGAATGCAGCAGCTCGTTCAAATCGCGCTCGTAGTCGAGCATCAGGCGCAGGTAGATCTCCGCCTTGGATTTGAAATGTTTATAAATCGTGCCTTTGCCGATACCCACGGCATCCGCAATCATCTCGACGGTGACACTGTCTTCACCCTGGTCGAGGAACAACTTGAGCGCGGTGTCGAGAATTTCCTGCTCGCGGCGGCGAAACTCACGGACCTTACGGGGTTCTTTGTGCATAAGAAAAAGGTCTGAAGGGTCAAAATTCGAAGCCGGGTATTATGCCTAACTTACGCAAAAATGCACGGATCATCCGTTCTCGGCCACTGTTCTTCACAAAACCGACACGCCCGGCTCGCCGTTTCTCACGCCAATGCGCCGCGCCTGCGAGGTTTGGCGACAGTGAGAACTTATCCGAAGCGAGCGTATTCCAAATTTGTTTAAAAACCACCCCGGCCAGACTGGACGGGTTGGCATACTGATCAATACTTGAACTGTCGGCGCGACATCTCCCCCAAGTGACGCGCTGATGAAGGTACCAACGGACCGCGTGCCTTTGTTTTACTCCTAATGGTCTTAACCCGGATTCACCCCCCAGAACCCGGGTTTTTTTTGCATGGAATTCAGGCTTGCGCCACACGCACGTGAGCCAGTGGAAACAATTGCTTAAAATTTTCCGTCGTCTGCTCGGCAAACCGCTCGTAGGACTCACCGCGCAGCATCGCCAGAAACTCTGCCACTTCCCGTACGTATTGCGGAAGGTTCGGCTTGCCACGATAGGGAATGGGGGCCAGGTAAGGCGAGTCGGTCTCCACCAACAGCCGATCAGCCGGCACTTTGCTGGCAACGTCGCGCAATGCATCGGCATTGCGGAACGTGACAATCCCGGACAAGGAAATGTAATAGCCCATGTCCAGGGCGGCCCTGGCCATGTCCCAATCTTCGGTGAAGCAATGCAGCACCCCGGCCTGGGGCAGCGCGGCGTCACGCAGCAAGGCCAGGGTGTCGGCCCGGGCGCCGCGGGTGTGGATGATCACCGGCTTGCCGGTTTGCCGGGCGGCCTCCAGGTGCAGCCGAAACGACGCCTGCTGCACGTCGGCGGCTTCCGGTTCGTAGTGATAGTCCAGGCCGGTTTCGCCGATGGCGACTACCCGTGGATGGTCCAGCTCACGCAACAACCAATCGAGCGCCGGCGCGGTGTCGGGCTGGACATCCAGCGGGTGAACACCGACCGAGCAATCGACATCGGCATAACGTTCGGCCAGCGCCTTGACGTCGGCGGCGTTGTCGGCGCTGACGCCGATGCACAGGAAATGACCGACACCCCGTTCACGGGCCGCGTCCAGCGCAGCATCCAGGGAGCCGCCATGGGCAGCGAGGTCGAGACGGTCAAGGTGACAATGGGAATCTACAAGCATAAAAGGCCGGGCTACATCGTATGAGTGGGACGGTCGGACTTCAGGGAGCCGGCCAAGTGGGTTTCGATCTGATTGCGGGCTGAATTGTCGCCGTCGCTGAATTGCACACCAACGCCGGCGGCCCTATTGCCCTGGGCGCCTTTGGGGGTAATCCAGATCACCTTGCCGGCGACCGGGATCTTTTCCGACTCATCCATCAGGCTCAAGAGCATGAACACTTCATCACCCAAGCGATAATTCTTGTTGGTGGGAATGAACAGGCCGCCGTTCTTGATGAAAGGCATGTAGGCGGCGTAAAGCACCGACTTGTCCTTGATAGTCAGGGACAGGATGCCGTTGCGTGGCCCGGGACTGACAGGTTCGTTCATGCTGATCTCCGCTGCGATTGAGCTGAGTTTAGCGTCCTGTGTCACAAATACTGTTCCTTTTTGACGGCGTCTGTTGTCGTCACGAAAGGAACGTATTGGCGAAACAGGACACTGGGCCGTGTCTGTCAGTTTCGACCCGGCAAACTCGCCCACTGCACCAACAGCGCCTCGAGCAACAGCACCCGATTGAGGTTCGCTTTGCCCAGCACCTTCTGACGTTGGGCAAGAATCCAGTCCTGAATGTTCAAGATTTTATCCTGGCTGCTTTTTTGCGCCAGGTACTGGATCACCTTGCGCATGTCCGCTAACCCCAGGCCAGCCTCGTCCTCGGTCAATTGGTAGCGCAGGATCAGGCTCGACCAGTCGCAGAACCAGTCAAACAGCAAGAGCAACGGGATCGCGTTCCAACCCTCGGCCAGTTGCGTGGGGGATTGCTGCTGCTTGAGCAGTTTCTTCACCCCATCCACCACCAAGGCCCGCTGCTCCCGCACGCCCTGGGCCTGAAGGCTGACAGCCGCCAGGGGCGAGCCGGCCGCCAGGGTCAGCAACTCGACACGCTCTTCGTCGCTGCTGTCGGGCAAGGCCTGGGCCAGCCACTGCAAGCTCATCGCCTCGCTCGGCAGCGGGCAGGCCTGTTGCACGCAGCGACTCTTGATGGTCGGCAGCAAGCGACTCGGCTGGTGGCTGACCAGCAACAGCACGGTGTCGCCGGAAGGCTCTTCGAGACTTTTAAGCAAGGCGTTGGCGGCGTTGATGTTCATCGACTCGACGGGTTCGATCAGCACCACCTTGCGCCCGCCCATCTGTGAGGTCTGGACCACGAAGCTGACCAGATCCCGAACCTGGTCGACCTTGATCGCCTTGTCCGCCTCCTCCGGTTCCAGCACGTAGTTGTCGGGATGGCTGCCCGCCTTAAGCAGCAGGCAGGACTTGCACTCGCCGCAGGCGTTCGAGACACCAGGACGCTGGCACAGCAGGCTGGCCATCAGGCGCTCGGCCAGCGCCCGCTTGCCGATGCCGGCCGGGCCGTGCAGCAGATAGGCGTGGGCATGCTGGGCACGACCGGCCAGTTGCTGCCAGAGGCCGTCTTGCCAGGGATAGGCTTCAGCCACGGACGCGCTCCAGCAAACGCGGCAGCAAGCCGTCCAGGGACTGTTGGACCTGGGCCAGCGGTTGCGCGGCATCGATCAGCAGGTAACGCGCCGGATCGGCCTTGGCGCGACTCAGGAAGGCACTGCGCACGGCATTGAAGAAAGCCTGGCCCTCCAGCTCGAAACGATCCAGCCGACCACGGGCACTGGCGCGGGCCAGGCCGATTTCCACCGGCAGGTCGAACACCAGGGTCAGGTCTGGCCGCAGGTCACCCTGGACGAAGGTTTCCAACGCGCCGATGCGCTCCACGGACAAGCCCCGGCCGCCGCCCTGGTAGGCATAGGTCGAATCGGTAAAACGATCGCAGAGCACCACCGCGCCACGGGCCAGCGCCGGGCGAATCACCTCGGCCAGATGCTGTGCCCTGGCCGCGAACACCAGCAACAGCTCGGTGTCGGGGTTCATGACCTCTTCAATGGGCGCCAGCAGCACCTCGCGAATTCGCTCGGCCAGCGGCGTACCGCCCGGTTCGCGGGTCAACAACACCTCGATGCCAGCCGCCCGCAGGCGTTCGGCCAGGTATTCGCGGTTAGTGCTCTTGCCGGCGCCTTCCGGGCCTTCCAGCGTTATAAACAAGCCAGTCACAGGCGATCCTTAATCAAAGTCATTGCGGGCTCGGCGGCTCGCTGGCATCCGGTTCGCGAGCCGGCACTTGGGGCGGCACCTGGGGTACAGCGTCGGGCGCCGTGTCGGGTGATGCCGCGGGAATGGGTGCCTGCTCGTCCGGTGTTGCCGGGGCCGGACTGGAGCGGTAATCGGCACGGCGCTTGAGTTGGAATTCGCGCACCGCGTTGTTGTGCGACTCCAGGTCATCGGAGAACACGTGGCTGCCGTCACCGCGGGCGACAAAGTAAAGGCTGTTGCCCTGCGCCGGGTTCAACGCGGCATGAATCGCCTCGCGCCCCACCATCGCAATCGGCGTCGGCGGCAGGCCAGGAATCAAATAGGTGTTGTACGGATTTTCTTCTTTCAGATGGGCGCGGGTGAGTTTGCCGGTATAGCGCTCGCCCAGACCATAGATCACCGTGGGGTCAGTCTGCAGCAGCATCCCCAAGCGCATGCGCCGCACAAAGACGCCGGCAATCTGCCCGCGTTCCTGGGGCACGCCGGTTTCCTTCTCCACCAGTGACGCCATGATCAGCGCCTGATACGGCTGGGTATAAGGCACATCGGCGGCACGCTGTGCCCACTCCTTGGCGAGCACGTCTTCCAGGCGCTCATAGGCTTTTTTTAGCAGGTCGACGTCCGAGGTGCCGCGCACGAAGCGATAGGTATCCGGGAAGAATCGGCCTTCGGGAAATATCCCGGAGTGACCCAGACGGTCCATGACCTGGGCGTCGCTCAGGCCGGTGAGGGTCTGCTGGAGTTTTTCATCCTTGGCCAGTGCGGCGCGCACCTGGCGGAAATTCCAGCCCTCCACCAGCGTCACGCTGTACTGCACCACTTCGCCGCGTTTCCAGACACCGATCAGGCCTTCCATGGTCATGCCCGGCACCATCCGATATTCACCGGAATGCAGTGGCTGGTCGGCGAGATTGAAGCGCCAATAGATCCGCAGCCAGAAGGCGTCCTTGATCAGGCCATCGGCTTCGAGGCGCTTGAGGGTTCCGGTCGGGGTGGTCCCGTTGGGCACGTCCAGCAATTCTTCCTGGGTGATGTTCAGCGGCTGTTGCAGCGCCGAATGAATCTTCCAGGCCGAAGCGCCCAACATCAGCCCTGCCAGAACCAGTCCGGTCTCCAGCAGCAGCAAGAATTTACGTCTCACGAATCAAACATCCAATAGCGCACGGGCAAGGGTTTGCAGTTTACGGGTGAGCGGGCCAACCGACCAGCGCGCCGAACCGCATCCGCGTACCGGCCACACGCCATAAACGCTGTTGCAGACAAAGACTTCATCAGCCTGGTGCAGCTGTTCGAGACTGATATCCGTGATTTGCGTGGCGATGCCTTGGGACTTGGCTTGAAACAATAATTCTGCGCGCATCACGCCGGCCACGCCGCAACGGCTCAGGTCCGCCGTGAACAACACGCCGTCGCGCACCAGGAACAGGTTGCTGAAGACACCTTCGATCACCCGCCCGGACGTATCCAGCATCAAGCCTTCGGCGTATTGCCCATCGCTCCATTCGGCACGAGCCAGCACTTGTTCCAGGCGATTGAGGTGTTTGAGGCCGGCAAGCAAGGGCTGCTCGGACAACCGCACGCTGCAGGGAAACAGCAGAACGCCTTGTTCGGCATGGGCGGCGGGATAAGCGGCTGGTGGGCTCCCTTGCAGGATGCGTCGGGCCGGGGTCGAGGGATCTGCGGCATAACCGCGCAGACTGTCGCCACGGGTCACGATCAGCTTCAGCACGCCGTAGCCCAGGCGCCGGGCATAGGCATTCAACTCGGTGCTCAACGCGCTCATGTCGACGTTGAGCGCCAACCGCCGGCAACCGGTTTCCAGGCGTTGCAGGTGACGCGCCAGCAACACCGGTTCGCCACCCTGCACGGCGAGGGTCTCGAACAACCCATCGCCGTAAGCCAGGCCGCGATCTTTCAGCGACAGGACGTCGGCCGGCTGACCGTCGACCCAGCTTTCCATCAACCGGCGAACCGGCGGAACACCAGCGAACCGTTGGTCCCGCCAAAGCCGAAGGAGTTGGACAGCACCACATCGATGTCCATGCTGCGGGCAGTGTGCGGCACGAAGTCCAGGTCGCAACCTTCGTCCGGCTCATCGAGGTTGATGGTCGGCGGCGCTGTCTGGCTGTTGATCGCCAGGACGCTGAAGATCGCTTCCACCGCCCCTGCCGCACCCAACAGGTGACCGGTCATGGACTTGGTCGAACTGACCGCCAGCTTGTACGCGTGATCGCCGAACACGGTCTTGATCGCCTGGGCTTCGGCCAAGTCGCCGGCCGGGGTCGAAGTGCCGTGGGCGTTGATGTACTGCACCTGCTCGCCGTTGAGTTTCGCATCACGCAAGGCGTTGGCGATACAACGGGCAGCACCGGCGCCATCGGCCGGTGGCGACGTCATGTGGTAGGCGTCGCCGCTGGTGCCAAAGCCGATCAGTTCGGCGTAGATGGTCGCGCCGCGCGCCTTGGCGTGCTCCAGCTCCTCGAGCACCAGCGCACCGGCACCGTCGGACAGCACGAAGCCATCGCGGCCCTTGTCCCATGGCCGGCTCGCACGGGCGGGCTCGTCGTTGCGGGTCGACAGCGCACGGGAAGCACCAAAGCCCCCCATGCCCAGGCCGCAAGCCGCCATCTCGGCGCCACCGGCAATCATCACGTCGGCTTCGTCGTACATGATGTTGCGCGCGGCCATGCCGATGCAGTGGGTACCGGTGGTGCACGCCGTGGCAATGGCGTAGTTGGGTCCCTGGGCACCCAGGTGGATGGACAGGAAACCGGAAATCATGTTGATGATCGAGCCCGGCACGAAGAACGGAGAAATCCGTCGCGGCCCCGATTCGTGCAGCGTGCGGCTGGTTTCTTCGATATTGGTCAAGCCGCCAATACCCGAGCCCATGGCCACGCCGATGCGTTCACGGTTGGCGTCGGTGACTTCCAGCCCGGCGTTGCGCACTGCCTGGAAACCGGCTGCCAAGCCGTATTGAATGAACAGGTCAAGCTTGCGAGCTTCCTTGACCGACAGGTATTCCTCGACATTGAAGCCCTTTACCGAGCCGCCAAAACGGGTGGAATAGGCAGAAAGGTCGGTGTGTTCGATCAGACCAATGCCACTGCGGCCAGCCAGAATGCCCTGCCAACTGCTCGGCACATCCGTGCCCAGTGGCGACAACATACCCATACCGGTGACTACGACGCGTCTACGCGACACAGCACTCTCCTTTTTCTAATGACGACTTTGCATCAGGCCTAAAGAAAAAACCGCACGCCGTGATGGCAGTGCGGTTTTTCCATGACAGCTAGCGACGACTAAAAACGATTACGCCTGGTGGCTGGTAACGTAGTCGATAGCAGCTTGTACAGTAGTGATCTTCTCAGCTTCTTCGTCAGGAATCTCGGTCTCGAATTCCTCTTCCAGAGCCATCACCAGCTCAACGGTGTCAAGGGAGTCGGCACCCAGGTCTTCTACGAAGGAAGCGGTGTTCACAACTTCTTCTTCTTTAACGCCCAGTTGCTCGGCAACGATTTTCTTGACGCGCTCTTCGATGGTGCTCATACCTTGTTTTCACTCCTAATGGACAAATTCAGGCAGCTGGCCGGTGGGTAAGTGTATAGAAGAACTTTTCGGTTTTTCAACCGAAAGCTTCACTCCTCAAACCCTGCGGCCCGCCGTCTATAAATTGATTGCAGCTTTATAACGGATTTTAGACAGCTCGTATGACATTTTTTTGAAGCAATCCGTCACATTTAACTCATGTACATCCCGCCGTTCACCGGGATTGTAGCCCCGGTCACGTATGCCGCACCGTCCGACGCAAGAAAAGCGACCACGGACGCGATTTCTTGAGCTTGCCCCAGACGACCCAGCGGAATCTGTGTCAACAAGGCTTCGCGCTGTGCTTCCGGCAGTTCACGGGTCATGTCGGTGTCGATGAAACCCGGTGCAACCGAGTTTACCGTAATCGAGCGCGAACCCACTTCACGCGCCAGCGCACGGCTGAAACCTTCCAGACCGGCCTTCGCCGCAGCATAGTTTACTTGGCCTGCGTTGCCCATGGCACCCACAACCGAACCGATACTGATAATTCGACCCCAGCGAGCCTTGGTCATGCCACGCAAAACGCCCTTGGACAGTCGGTACAGGCTGTTCAGGTTGGTGTCGACGACGTCGAACCATTCGTCATCTTTCATGCGCATCATCAGGTTATCGCGGGTGATACCGGCATTGTTGACCAGGATCGCCGGCGCACCGAACTGCTCCTGAATGCTTGCCAGCACCGCCGCAACGGATTCGTCGCTGGTGACGTTCAACTCAAGGCCGGTGCCTTGGATGCCGTTTTCCTTCAGGGTCGCAGCAATACGCTCGGCGCCCGAAGCGGAAGTCGCGGTGCCGATGACGATGGCGCCTTGACGACCCAGTTCCAGGGCGATGGCCTGGCCGATGCCACGGCTTGCACCGGTCACCAGTGCAACTTTACCTTGCAGACTCATGCAAGCTTCTCCTGTTCAGGCCTGCGCTGCACGGGCGGCAGCGAAGGCGTCTGGGGTGTTGAGGTTGGAAGTCGATACGCCTTCGGCGCAGCGTTTGTTCAGGCCTGCCAGCACTTTGCCAGGGCCGCACTCGACCAGCTCGGTCGCGCCCTTGGCCGCCAGGGTCTGCACCGATTCGACCCAGCGAACCGGCTTGTAGAGTTGCTCCAGCAGATCACGCTTGAGGGTCTCGAGATCCGGCGGCACGTTGGCGCTGACATTCTGCACCACGGGAATCTGCGGCGCCTGCCAGTCGATGGCGGCGATGGATTCGGCAAAGCGCTCGGCAGCCGGACGCATCAGCTCGCAGTGCGACGGCACGCTGACCGGCAGTGGCATGGCGCGCTTGGCTCCACGGGCCTTGCAGCCCTCGATGGCGCGCTCGACAGCCGCCTTGGCACCGGCGATGACCACTTGGCCCGGAGAGTTGAAGTTCACCGCACTGACCACATCGCCTTGCGCCGCTTCGGCACAGGCGGCCAGCACATCGGCGTCTTCCAGGCCGAGGATCGCGGCCATGCCGCCCTGCCCGGCCGGAACCGCTTCCTGCATCAACTGGCCACGACGCTCCACCAGTTTCACCGCGTCGCCCAGGCTCAGGCTGCCAGCGGCTACGAGGGCGCTGTATTCGCCCAGGCTGTGACCGGCGACGAATGCCGGGCGAGCGCCGCCTTCAGCCAGCCACAGGCGCCACAATGCGATCGAGGCGGTCAGGATGGCCGGCTGGGTTTTATCGGTTTGATTGAGGCGCTCTTCCGGTCCTTGCTGGGTCAGTGCCCAGAGGTCATAGCCGAGCGCATCGGAAGCTTCTTTGAATGTTTCGAGGATCAGCGGGTATTGCGCGCCCAGCTCGGCCAGCATGCCGAGGGACTGCGAGCCCTGTCCTGGAAAGACGAATGCGAGGGAAGCAGACATGAAAACAAAGCCCCTAATGATCTTGTCGTCAAAAATTGACGCCCCTGGGGGCGCTAGGAAACTGAGAGTTGGATGGCGGCTTGAACCGACCGGTCACATTTAAGCATTGTCGGACGAAAACGCCTAAGTTAACAAATCCTCGAGGCGACCATGCAGACGCTCCGGCAGGTTTTCCTGGATCTCGATCACCGCTCGGTTGATCGCACTCTGGAAACCCTGCACCCCCGCCGAACCGTGACTCTTGATCACGATCCCCTGCAACCCAAGGAAACTCGCACCGTTGTGCCGCGCTGGCGCCAGGTCAGCCTGCAACCGACGCATCAACGGCAGCGCCAGGGCGCCGACCACCCGCGAGGCGAAGCTTTGCTTGAACAAGGCCTCGATGCGCTGGCCGATCATGGTCGCCAGGCCTTCGCTGGACTTGAGCAGGATATTGCCGACGAAGCCATCGCACACCACCACATCGGCCTCGCCACGGTACAAGCCATCGCCTTCGACGAAACCGATGTAGTTGATGCCGCGCGCGCCCTGCAGCAGCGTGGCCGCCAGCTTGACCTGCTGGTTGCCCTTGATGTCTTCGGTACCGATGTTCAGCAACGCCACACGAGGGCGCACGATGCCCAGGGTTTGCGCCGCGACCGAGCCCATCACCGCAAACTGCAGCAAATGTTCGGCACTGCAATCGACGTTGGCCCCCAGGTCGAGCAACTGACAAAACCCACGCTGGGTCGGAATCGCCGCCACCATTGCAGGCCGGTCGATACCCGGCAAGGTCTTGAGCACGTAGCGCGACAGCGCCATCAGCGCACCGGTATTGCCTGCGCTGACGCATGCCTGGACCTTGCCATCGCGCAGCAGCTCAAGGGCTACCCGCATCGAGGCGTCAGGCTTGCCGCGCAGGACCTGGGCCGGCTTTTCGTCCATGGTGATGATTTCGGACGCTGGGGCAATCGTCAGGCGCGCGCGGTCGACAGCCGATTGGCCGCTGAGCATTTCTTCCAGGAGGGAGGGTTGACCGACGAGGGTCAGGTGCAGCGAGGGCGTAGCATTCAGACAAGCAAGGCTGGCCTGAACAATGCTGCGGGGACCGAAGTCCCCGCCCATTGCGTCAATCGCGATGACTTGAGCGGACAAGTGATTACTCGTCGGCGCCCTTGTCGATCACTTTACGACCACGGTATACGCCTTCTGGCGATACGTGGTGACGCAGGTGAACTTCACCAGTGGTTTTTTCTACGGACAGGGTGCTAGCCTCGAGAGCGTCGTGCGAACGGCGCATGTCACGGGCAGAGCGGGATTTTTTGTTCTGCTGAACAGCCATAATTGATTAACTCCTAAACGTTTGGGTCACGCTTTAACTGCGCCAATACACTGAACGGGTTGGACCGCGTTACCTCGTCCTCGCTCGGTTCGGGCTCATCTGCTCCCGCCGGCTGCTGGCATTCTTCCGGATGATGAGCAGGCACAATGGGCAAGGCGAGCAGAAGCTCCTCCTCGATCAGTGACTGCAGATCCAATGGATCTTCGCCCAGTTCCAGCACGTCATAACCTTTCGGCAACGACTGGGTATTCGCACCCTCCTTCACCACGGCGTAACTGCATTCGCTGTGGATCGGCAGGGTGACCAGCTCAAGACAACGCTGGCAAACCATTTTGACTTCAGTGTCGATAAAGCTGTGGATTACCACAGATTTACGTTCATCTCGTTCAAAAACGAATTTGGCCTGGACCGTACCGACATCGTCGGAAAGCGGGTCGCAGAGTCTCTTCAAATCGGCCAGCAGCAGTTCACCTTGAAGGGTGGTGCCACGGTCAGCCAATTTGCGCGGGTCAACGTGAGGTGGAATCGGGTCATTCAACATAGGCGCAGCATTATAGGGATGCCCCCGGCCATGTCAAAGGAAATTCAGCCCTGTCCGTCACTTGCGCGCCTCGCTAGAATTCGCCCCTGCCTTTTGGAGCCGCCCATGCCGCCTTTATTACTTGCCTCAAGCTCGGTCTACCGCCGGGAATTGCTTGCCCGCCTGGGACTGCCGTTCGTCTGCTGCTCACCCGACATCGATGAAAGCCGTCGTCCCGGCGAGCCCGCCCTTGAACTGGTCAAGCGCCTGGCCCGGGAAAAAGCCCTGGCACCGGCCGACAGCCACCCGGCGCACCTGATCATCGGCTCAGACCAGGTCGCCGTGCTCGGCGAACGCATCCTGGGCAAGCCTCACACCTTCGAGAACGCTCGCGAGCAATTGTTGGCCGCCAGCGGCGCGAGGGTCACGTTCCTGACAGGCCTGGCGCTGCTCAACAGCCAGACCGGCCACTGCCAGGTCGATTGCGTTCCATTTACCGTGAACATGCGCGCACTGGACCCAGGGCGCGTCGAACGCTACCTGCGGGCCGAGCAGCCTTACGACTGCGCCGGCAGCTTCAAGGCCGAAGGACTGGGCGTGAGCCTGTTCCAGAGCACCGAAGGGCCAGACGCCACCAGCCTGGTTGGCCTGCCGTTGATTCGTCTTGTGGATATGTTGCTGGCCGAGGGTGTGCAGATCCCCTGAAACAGCCCGGCCTGCAAACCTGTGTGGCGAGGGAGCTTGCTCCCGCTCGGTTGCGCAGCGACCGCAACAAACGGGGCTGCTGCGCAGCCCAGCGGGAGCAAGCTCCCTCGCCACAGGGATCGAGAACAGCACTGGCAATCAGCGCAACGCCGGGCCCTGGAACCCCATCCACATCGCCAAATGCTCGGCAATGCTAGCCCCCAGCTTTTTCGAGAAACGATCGAACGGCGACTCTTCGATGGTGAAGTCCACCAGGTCTTTCTGGCCGATCACATCCCGCGCCACCGAACTGGCACTGCCCAAGCCGTCGATCAGGCCCAGCGGCAACGCCTGCTCACCCGACCAGACCAGCCCGGAGAACAACTCCGGATGCTCCTTGTCCTTCAGGCGCTCGCCCCGACCCTTCTTGACGCTGGCAATGAATTGCTTGTGAGTGGTATCGAGCACGCCCTGCCAAAAAGCGGTTTCTTCAGGCTTTTGCGGCTGGAAAGGATCAAGGAAGGATTTATGCTCGCCGGAGGTATACACGCGACGCTCCACCCCCAACTTATCCATGGTCCCGACAAAGCCATAGCCGGTCGCAGTCACACCAATGGAGCCCACCAGGCTGGCCTTGTCGGCATAGATCTGATCCGCCGCGCTGGCAATGTAATAAGCACCGGAGGCACCGAGATCTGAAATGACCGCATACACCTTGGTATCCGGGTACAATGCGCGCAGCCGCACGATCTCGTCGTAAACGTACCCCGATTGCACCGGACTACCGCCTGGACTGTTGATACGCAGCACCACGCCCTTGACCTTCGGGTCCTCGAAGGCGGCCCGCAGGCTACCGACGATATTGTCGGCACTGGCAGGCTCTTTGTCGGCGATCATGCCCTCGATATTGATCAAGGCGGTGTACGCCGAGCCGGCGACAGCGCTTTTCTCCATGTTCATCAGCGGCGTGAACAGCGCCAGTGCACCAAAGAGATAAATAAAGGTCAGCAACTTGAAGAAAATACCCCAGCGGCGGGAGCGACGCTGTTCCTGCACGCTGGCGAGCAAGGTTTTCTCCAACAGCTTCCAGCTTTTGTCATCCCCGCTCTCGGCGCTCGCCTTGACAGGTGCTTTCCATTCATCGGTCATGCGTGAATCCCCAGCAAAACTTAAAGAGCCCGCTGGCTCAGCCAGGCGTGCAACTCAGGAAAATGATCAATGGCCAGTCGCGGCTCGAATGCCCGTAGCGCCTCGATCGTTTGAGCGCCGTAGCTGACCGCCACCGACCCCATGCCGGCGTTGCGCGCCATCTGCAGGTCGAATGACGAATCCCCCACCATCAGCGCCTGCTCCGGCCGCACGTCGCAGTGTGCCAGGATCTGCTCAAGCATCAACGGATGCGGCTTGCTGGCGGTTTCGTCCGCGGCACGGGTGATATCGAAATAATCCTCCCAGCCATGGGACTTGAGCACTCGATCCAACCCGCGACGAGCCTTGCCGGTCGCGACAGCCAGGTGATAGCCCTCGGTCCGCAGAACCTCCAGCGTACCCGCCACACCCTCGAACAACGGTGAAGGCTCGGCGTCCAGCGCGATATAGTGATCGGCATAATGCTGGCGAAAAACCACCAGCTCATTGTCGTCGATTTCCGGGTACAGGCTGCGAATAGCTTCTGGCAATCCGAGGCCAATAATGCCTTTTACCGCTAAGTCGTCGCACCGGGCATACGCCATGCGGTCCGAGGCGACATGCATCGCCTCCACGATCCGGCCAATGGAGTTGGCCAGAGTGCCATCCCAATCGAAGATCAACAGTTTGTAGTCAGGATGCACTCAACCGCTCCACGGTCTTGGCCCACATGTCATCCACCGGGGCCTGCAATTTCAGCTCGCCACCATCGGGCAGCGGCACGGTCAGCATGTAAGCATGGAGAAACAGGCGTTTGCCGCCCAGATCGCGGATTTCCTTGGTGAAATCGTCATCGCCGTACTTGCTGTCGCCGGCAATGCAATGCCCGGCATGCAAGGTATGGACACGGATCTGGTGGGTGCGCCCGGTCACCGGCTTGGCTTCGACCAGGGTGGCGAAGTCATCGAAACGGCGCAGCACCTTGAATACCGTCAGCGCCTCCTTGCCCTCCTCGTTGACTTCGACCATGCGCTCGCCCGAACGCAGGTTGCTCTTGAGCAACGGCGCACGGACTTGCTTGATGGAGGTTTCCCAGCGACCACGCACCAGCGCCATGTAGCGCTTGTCGACGCCGTCGCCGCGCAATTGCTCGTGCAGGTGGCGCAACATGCTGCGTTTCTTGGCGATCATCAGCAGGCCGGAGGTGTCGCGATCGAGGCGGTGGACCAGTTCCAGCTCCTTGGCGTCCGGACGCAACTGACGAAAGGCTTCGATCACACCGAAATTCAGGCCGCTGCCGCCGTGAACCGCAATGCCTGCGGGCTTGTTGATCACGATCAGGGCTTTGTCTTCATAGATAATCGAGGCTTCAAGGCGTTGCAGCAGCCCCTGGGCCAGGGGCACCGGCTCATCGCGCTCGGGCACGCGAACCGGCGGCACGCGCACGATGTCACCGGCCTGGAGCTTGTACTCGGGCTTGATCCGACCTTTGTTCACTCGCACTTCGCCTTTGCGCAAAATGCGGTAGATCAAGGTCTTGGGCACGCCTTTGAGCCGGGCCAGCAGGAAGTTATCGATTCGTTGGCCGGCATATTCCGGCGAGACCTCGAGCAGTTGAACGCCAGGGGTCGAAGGGGCAGTAGTTGTCATGGCGGCGATCATAACAATTTTTTATGGAATTGAAGCACTTAATCATTGCTGCTATAGTCGCGAACGCCGCCAAAAGTGGCTGGACAGTGGACCAGCGGTCAAAAACCGGCCCTGACCAACGCAATTCACGAGGACGAGAGGCCGTCCTACGGGGCTTTCGCTACGTAACGGTAGAGTTTTCAGGTGTAACGAGCGCAGGTGACATGAGGCCTGAAATACGCCGCAAAGCAGAGTTTTGACTCGCCTTGCGCGCCACATTCACGGCCAGTTCACAAAGTGCAGTCAGCTGCGGACGACCCCGAGCGAATGCTTCGGAAACAACGCCTAAATTAGCCATGATGCGTGACCTCCCCTTCCGGAGCTCACGGTAAATGCCAACCCGCTGCGGATTCTGCGCGCGGCAGCACCCGAATTATCAGGGATACGTGTAGGGTGGAGATGTACAACCGTCGGACTGTGTAGCACTAGGCTTATATTTAGACGCTTCATCTCGTCCACAGGCGCCGGTTGATTCCTCCTCCTGACTGAGTGCTTGAGTACCAGCAAGCAGGACGCGTCCGTCGCGACTTCGCCATCATTGGGTCGAACTCGCTGGACACTGGAGTGGCCTTGCCATCTCCAGGACGCACCTGACACCGACCGTGAGAAGTCGTGTGTGCCGAACGCCGTTTCCGGCAGCCCGGAAACCGACGGTACTACATGAAAAGAATGCTGATTAACGCAACTCAACCCGAAGAGTTGCGTGTTGCACTGGTAGACGGCCAGCGCCTCTACGACCTGGATATCGAATCCGGTGCACGCGAGCAGAAGAAGGCCAACATCTATAAAGGCCGGATTACTCGCATCGAACCAAGCCTTGAGGCTGCCTTTGTCGATTTCGGCTCCGAGCGCCACGGCTTCCTGCCCCTCAAAGAAATCTCCCGCGAATACTTCAAGAAGGCCCCTGAAGGCCGCGTCAACATCAAGGACGTCCTGAGCGAAGGCCAGGAAGTCATCGTCCAGGTCGAAAAAGAAGAACGTGGCAACAAGGGCGCCGCCCTGACCACCTTCATCAGCCTGGCCGGCCGTTACCTGGTCCTGATGCCGAACAACCCTCGCGCCGGCGGCATCTCCCGCCGTATCGAAGGCGAAGAGCGCAATGAACTGCGTGAAGCCCTGAACGGCCTGGTTGCCCCGGCTGACATGGGCCTGATCGTTCGCACTGCCGGCCTGGGCCGCAGCAGCGAAGAAATGCAGTGGGACCTCGACTACCTGCTGCAACTGTGGACCGCCATCAAAGAAGCCTCGCTGGATCGCTCCGCGCCGTTCCTGATCTACCAGGAAAGCAACGTGATCATCCGCGCCATCCGCGATTACCTGCGCCAGGACATCGGCGAAGTGCTGATCGACAGCGTCGAAGCCCAGGACGAAGCCCTGACCTTCATTCGCCAGGTGATGCCGCAGTACGCCAGCAAGATCAAGCTCTACGAAGACAGCGTTCCGCTGTTCAACCGTTTCCAGATCGAAAGCCAGATCGAGACCGCCTTCCAGCGCGTCGTCGAACTGCCGTCCGGCGGCTCCATCGTCATCGACCCGACCGAAGCCCTGGTGTCCATCGACATCAACTCGGCCCGCGCCACCAAAGGCAGCGACATCGAAGAGACCGCCCTGCAGACCAACCTTGAAGCGGCCGAGGAAATCGCCCGTCAGTTGCGCCTGCGCGACATCGGCGGCCTGATCGTCATCGACTTCATCGACATGACCCCGGCCAAGAACCAGCGCGCCGTGGAAGAAAAGGTCCGTGAATGCCTGGAAGCCGACCGCGCCCGCGTACAGGTCGGTCGCATCTCGCGCTTCGGCCTGCTGGAAATGTCCCGTCAGCGCCTGCGTCCGTCCCTGGGCGAAAGCAGCGGCATCGTCTGCCCTCGCTGCAACGGCACCGGCATCATCCGTGACGTCGAGTCGCTGTCCCTGGCGATCCTGCGCCTGATCGAAGAAGAAGCCCTGAAAGACCGCACCGCCGAAGTTCGCGCCCAAGTGCCGATCCCGGTGGCCGCGTTCCTGCTCAACGAAAAACGCAACTCGATCACCAAGATCGAACTGCGGACCCGTGCCCGCATCGTCATCCTGCCGAACGATCACCTCGAGACGCCGCACTTCGAAGTGCAGCGCCTGCGCGATGACAGCCCGGAAGCCCACACCAACCAGTCCAGCTACGAAATCGCTGCTGCCGCTGCCGAAGTGGAAGAAGTCCAGCCGGCCGCCGCCACTCGCACCCTGGTTCGCCAGGAAGCTGCGGTCAAGACCGCTCCGGCCCGCGCCAATGCTCCGGTTCCGACCGAAGTGGCCGCTCCGGTTGCCGCCCCGGCCGCCGCACCAGAGCCAAGCCTGTTCAAAGGCCTGGTGAAGTCGCTGGTCAGCCTGTTCGCCACCAAGGAAGAACCTGCTGCCCCGGCCGTTGTCGCCAAGCCTGCCACGACCGAGCGTCCTGCCCGCAACGAAGAACGCCGTAACGGTCGCCAACAGACCCGCAACCGCAACGGTCGTCGCGACGAAGAACGCAAACCTCGCGAAGAACGTGCACCGCGTGAAGAACGTGCGCCACGCGAGCCGCGTGAAGAGCGTCAGCCACGCGAAGCCCGTGAGGAAGCGCCAGCCGTAGCCCGCGAAGAGCGTGCACCGCGTCCGCCCCGTGAAGAACGTCAGCCGCGCGCACCGCGTGAAGATCGCAAGCCACGTGGCGAGCGTGAAGAACGTGTTCGCGAACTGCGCGAGCCACTGGATGCCGCCCCGGCTGCTGCTGCCGCCACCGCTGAAGAGCGTCCGGCCCGCCAGCCTCGTGAAGAACGTGCACCGCGTCCGCCACGTGAAGAGCGCCAGCCACGCGCCGAGCAGGCAGCCGCCGCTGCCAGCGAAGAAGAAGTGCTGAACACCGAAGAGCAGTTGCAGGAAGACGGCCAGGACACCGCCGAAGGCGATCGTCCACGTCGCCGCTCCCGTGGCCAGCGTCGTCGCAGCAACCGTCGTGAGCGTCAGCGCGACGCCAACGGCAACGTGATCGAAGGTTCGGAAGAGTCCGAGTCCACCGAGAACACTGAAGCGCCAAGCGCTGCCGATCTGGCTGCCGGCCTGGCCGTGACTGCGGCCGTTGCCAGCAGCGCAATCAGCGCCCCGGCCGAAGCCCAGGCTCACGAACAAGCCGAACGCGCGACCGCTGCGGTGGAAAGCGCGCCAGTTGCCGAAGCTCCGGTGGTCGAAGCCACTACCCCAGTAGAAGTCACCGCTTCGCCAGAAGTGGAAGTCGCCCCGGCCCATGAAGCCCAGGTTGCTGAAACTGAAGTGGTCGCCGAGCCTGCACCGGTTGTCGAGCAGCCAGTGGTAGCCGCTGAGCCGGCCGTTGAAACACCGGCCGAGGAAAAGGCCCCAGAGCCTGCCCGCGAGGAACAGACTGCGTTCAACTGGACCGCCGAGCCAGCCGCACCGGCACCTGTTGTCGAGCCAGAACCGACACCAGAGCCCGTGAAAGCGGTCGAGCCAGAAGTGGTTGAATCTGCTCCAGTGGTCGAAGCACCCGTGGTTGCCGAAGCCCCTGCCCCAGTGGAAGTGCCTGCACCCGCCAGCGCCCTGACCGCGAACGGCCGTGCGCCGAACGATCCGCGCGAAGTGCGCCGTCGCAAGCGTGAAGCCGAGCGTCTGCAGAAGGAAGCCGAACAAGCTGCCGCTGCTGCCGCTCAAGCGCCTGCTGCCGAGCCAGCTCCAGCCGTGGAAGAAGTCGCCGAGGCAGCCCCTGCCCCGGTCGCCGAAACCCCGGTTGAATCAGCTCCGACATTCGACGAACCTCAGCACAGCGCTGAAGAAGTCGTGCCGCGTCACACTGAAGCCCTGGAAAAAGAGCACGAGCCTAAACCTCACGCCTGATTCCACCGCCCAGTAAAAAGCCCCGCCTGGTGATGCCAGGCGGGGCTTTTTTATGCCTTCATACTTATCCACAGCGGGACTGGGACCAGACAAGACTTATGCCCACTGAAGATCCACTGTGGGAGCGAGCTTGCTCGCGATGGCGCCGGGTCAGCTTGCATCAATGCTGAATATCGGACCGCTTTCGCGAGCAAGCTCGCTCCCACAGGGTTCTGCGTCGATTGTTATTTGAAGGCCAATGCCTCTGGCACATCGACATCCCACGTCACGCCAGGGTCATCCACCGGCACCTCGACCACTTGCGCCCCGGCAAACAATGCCTTGGCACCGCGATCTCCAGTCAGTGCCATCAGTCTTGGGCCAAACGCACGGCCGAATCCCACCGGATGCCCGTATTCGCCGGAGAGGACCGGCACACTGATGCCATCCTCGCGAATCCTCGCCGCCACCTGCTCGATAGTCGACGGCAGGATGAAAGGCATATCACCCAGTACCATCAACCAGCCAGCAAGGTCCGGGCAAGCCTGGACACCGGCCGCGATGCTGTCCCCCAGACCGGGAGAGTCCAGCGCCACGAAATCGCAGCCATAGGCTTGGGCCATGCGGATGGCTTGCGGACGATCCTGGCTCGTCACCAGGACGCGCTTTTGCAGGGAGGCAGGCAAGTTCACCAGCACCTGCTCGATCACCGAACGGACGGCACCGTCCCGCCCGGTGCAATCGGCCAGCAACTTATCCTTGTCGGGGCCGGCCACCTGACGGAAACGACTGCCCGATCCGGCCGCGAGAATGATCACGCCTATCGACTCGCTCATACGCCCTCCTCGCCCGCGGCTTACAACGGCTTTTTCTGCCGCAGTTCAACGCCATTCTTGATGGCCACGATCTCGGCCAGCAGCGACAAGGCAATTTCCGCTGGGGTGTGGCTGCCGATGTGCAGGCCGATGGGTCCATGCAAGCGTTCAATGGCCTGTGCTGACAAGCCTAGCTGAGCCAGGTTATCCCGGCGCTTCTGGCTGTTGACTCGCGAGCCCAGGGCACCGACATAAAAGGCCTTGGAGTCCAGGGCCGTGAGCAGCGCCATGTCGTCCAGGCGTGGGTCGTGGGTCAAGGCCACAATGGCGGTGCGCTCGTCGGTCTGGATGCTCAACACCGCTTCGTCAGGCATCCCCGAGACGAAGCGGCCATGCTGCTCTTCCCAACCATAGACAAACTCCTTGCGCGGATCGCAAATCAGCACTTCGAAGTCCAGCAACCGGGCCATTTCCGCCACGTAGCGCGACAGTTGCCCGGCGCCGATCAGCAACAGCCGCCAACGTGGGCCGTATATGGCCCGCAGGACCTGTCCATCGAACACCAGGGCGTCGGTTTTGCTGGCCGGGGTCAGGACCACGTTGCCGCTGGCGACTGTCAGCTCCCGGGCGACAATCTCATGGGCTTCGCAACGTTCCAGCAATTGCGCGACCCAGTGTGGATCGCCCACCCGCTCTTCGGTCAGGCGCAGGGTGCCGCCGCACGGCAGGCCGAAGCGCGCCGCTTCTTCGCGGGTGACGCCATAGGTGATCAGTTGCACCGGCGGGCCGTCCGCCGGAATCCGACCGTCGTACAGCCGGGCGATCAGGTCATCCTCGACACAACCACCCGACACCGAACCAATCACCACGCCATCTTCGCGCAGGGCCAGCATCGCCCCCGGCGGCCTTGGCGCTGTGCCCCAGGTCTGGACCACAGTGAACAGCACCACCCGCTGCCCGGCGCGGCGCCACTCGAGCACGCTGCGCAGGACGTTCAGATCAACGCTGTCCATCAGGCCTTCGCCTGCTGCCAGCCTTGCAGCTGATAGCGCACAGGCAGGCTACGAATACGCTTGCCAGTGGCAGCGAAAATCGCGTTGCACAGCGCAGGCGCAATCGGTGGCACACCCGGCTCGCCGACACCGCCCAACGGCACCTCCCCCGGCGGCGTGACCAAGTGCACGGCCACTTCCTTGGGCGCCAGGGACATGCGCGCCACCTCGTACATGTGGAAATTGTCCTGCTGCACCTTGCCATCCTTGAAACTGATTTCCCCCACCATGGCATTGCCTAGCCCCATGACGCAGGCGCCCTCGAACTGGGAACGGATGCGCTCGGGGTTGATCTGCGGACCGCAATCCACGGCGATGTCCGCCTTGTGCACGATCACCGTGCCGTCGTCCTTGACCTCTACTTCGATCACCGCCGCCACGTAAGTGACGAAGCTGTAGTGCACGGCCAAGCCCAGGCCACGGCCCTTGGGCAGTTCCCGGCCCCAACCGGCGGCCTTGGCAGCGGTTTCCAGCACCGTGCGGATCCGCGCGGTATCAATCGGATAGCGCTCGGGGGATTCGCCATAGTTCCACTCTTCGCTCAAGCTACGCGGATCGATCTTGCGATCCGGGCCAAGCAATTTGACCTGGTACTTCAGCGGATCCTGGCCGGCCTTGTGGGCCAATTCGTCGATGAAACTCTGGATCGCGAAACCATGGGGGATGTTCGACACCGAGCGATACCAACCCACCCGGGCATGGGCCACCGCTTCGGGATTCTCCAGGCGCAGGTTCGGGATGGCATAAGCCATGTTGGTCACGCCCATGCCTATTTCGAACGGCGCCTCGTGGGTCATGCCCGGCGCAAACAGTGCGGTGATGCTCGGGGCCACGGTGCGGTGCAACCAGCCGGACGGCATACCGTCCTGGTTCAGGCCGGCCTTGAGGTATTCGGCCGATACCGTGTGGAAATACGAGTGATGGATGTCGTCTTCACGGGTCCATTGCACCCGTATTGCCTGGCCGGGAAATTCCTTGGCGAGCACGGCCGCTTCGACGACAAAGTCGGGTTTGGACTTGCGTCCGAAACCGCCGCCCAACAACGTGATGTTCACCGTGACCTTCTCGAAAGGAATGCCCAGGCGTTCAGCGACACGTTCACGGGTCACCTGCGGGGCCTGGCTCGGTGCCCAGGCCTCGCATTGGCCGTCCTTGAACCGGGCGACGGCAACCATCGGTTCCATCGGTGATTGGGACAAGTGCGGCAAGTAATACGATGCTTCCAACGTCGAATCAGCCTTGGCCAGCGCATCGTCGAGATCGCCGCTGCTGCGCACGACTTTTCCGGGCTTGAGGGCCGCCGCTTCCAGCTCCTTGCGATAGGCAATGGAGTCATAACCGGCATTCGGGCCGTCGTCCCATTGGATTTTCAACGCTTCGCGGCCCTTGATCGCCGCCCAGGTGTTCTTCGCCACCACCGCCACGCCGCCCAACGGTTGGAATTCCGAGGGCAGCGGGCGCCCTTCGATCTGCACCACCTTGACCACGCCCGGTACTTTCAGCGCGGCGCTGCTGTCCACGCTCTTGACCTTGCCACCATAGACCGGCGGACGCGCGATGACGGCATAGAGCATGCCGTCGAAATGCACATCGGCACCAAACACGGCACGACCGTTGACGATGTCTGCGCCATCGATGGCCCGGCTCGCCTCCTTGCCGATGTAGCGGAATTCCGATGGCTGCTTGAGGCGCAGGCTGCCACGGCTCGGCACCGCCAGGGCACTGGCGGCGGCGGCCAATTCGCCATAACCCAGTTCACGCCCCGAAGGCTGGTGCAGCACCTTGTGCAGTTGGGCATGGCATTCATCCACCGGCACCTTCCACTGCGCGGCGGCGGCCAGTTCCAACATGGTCCGGGCGGCAGCACCGCAACGGCGCATCGGCTCGTACCAATGACGCATGCTGCGTGAACCGTCGGTGTCCTGGTTGCCGAAACGCGCCTCATCGGCCGGCGCCTGTTGCACCTTCACTCGCGCCCAGTCGGCCTCCAGCTCATCGGCCACGACCATGCTCAGGCTGGTACGCACACCCTGGCCCATTTCCGAACGGTTGCAGATCACGGTCACGCTGCCATCGACAGCAATGCTGACGTACACCTTCGGGTCGTCGACCGCGCCATGGGGCATGCCCTCGGCACCGAATTTCTTTTCCTCGGCAAAGGCCTCCGGCAGCCCCCACGTGGCCGCCAGTACCAGCACACCGGCGGCACTCGCGCCTTTGAGGAAGCCGCGACGGCTGAGGTTGCTCAGGACAAAATCATCGGGCAAGCGGCTCATGCCTTGGCCTCCTTCAGGTGAGTGGAGGCCTGGCGGATCGCGGTCTTGATCCGGTTGTAGGTGCCGCAACGGCAGATGTTGCCGACCATGGCTTCTTCGATCTGCTCATCACTCGGGTTGGGGTTGGTCTTGAGCAAGGCGGTCGCCGACATGATCTGCCCGCCCTGGCAGTAACCGCACTGGGCCACTGCTGTGTCGAGCCAGGCCTTCTGGACGATTTGCCCAACCGGATCGACATGAAGTTCGTCTATGGTGCTGACATTTTGTCCATTCACAGAACCGATTGGCGTAATGCAACTGCGCGCCGGGGCGCCGTCGATGTGGATGGTGCACGCGCCGCACAGGCCCATGCCGCAGCCGAATTTGGTGCCGTTGTAACCGGCCACATCCCGGATAGCCCACAGCAGCGGCATGTCCTCGGTCACATCCAGTTGATGGTCTTTTCCATTGAGTTTCAGGGTAATCATGGGCACGCCCGCATAGTTATCGAGTTATGGGGTCGAGCAATCTGCCGCTGGGTTGACGGTTCGGTTGTCGCAGACTGACTCAGGCTGATCGGGCTCTCTTATGCCGGCGCACGCAGGCGTCTGCATCGGGCCTTTGGGATGCGATGGTCGCATCGTTAGGAGGCTAAATTAACCCAGGATCACGCAAAACGCCCTGCACAATCCTGCACAAATGATCGTGCGCAAGGTGTGCAGGGCGTTTTTCCAGGTGATCGGGCAAGCGCGGTTCAGTACCGATTGGGTTCCATTTCCAGCTCGACCTGGAAACGCTCGGCAATGTCTTTCTGGATGCGCAGGGCCAAGTCCAGAAGTTGCGGGCCCGTGGCGTTGCCGTAGTTGACCAACACCAACGCCTGCAACTTGTGCACCCCGGCATCACCTTCGCGAAAGCCCTTCCAGCCGGCCCGTTCGATCAACCAGCCGGCGGCGATTTTCATCTGCCCTTCAGGCTGTGGATAAGCCACCAGGTCAGGGTATTGCAGTTTGAGGTGCGCTACCTGCGCGGCCGGCACCAGCGGGTTCTTGAAGAAGCTGCCGGCATTGCCCAGCACGGTCGGGTCCGGGAGTTTTTCGCTGCGGATGCTGCAAATGGCCCGGCTCACATCGGTGGGTGTCGCCTGCTCGATGCCCTGCTCGGTCAATCGCTGGCGAACCGGACCGTACTCCAGATGCAAGTGTGCGGCGCGACTGAGGGCGAAGCGCACCCGCAGGATCAACCAGCGACCCGCTTGCTGTTTGAAGAGGCTGTCGCGATAAGCGAACCGACAGTCTTCAAGGCTGAAATCGCGCAGCTCGCCGGTCTGGCGATCCAGCGCGGTGAGGCCGGCGAAGACGTCCTTGATCTCCACACCGTAGGCGCCGATGTTTTGCATCGGTGCCGCGCCCACAGTACCGGGGATCAGACTGAGGTTCTCCAATCCGGACCAGCCCTGCGCCAACGTGTGCTGGACGAACGGGTGCCAGGGCTCCCCTGCTTCGGCTTCGACCACTACGCGTTCGCCGTCATCGCTGAGCAGGCGAATACCGTGGCTGGCCATGCGCAGCACCAGCGCGTCGATGTCGCCGGTCAGCAACAGGTTGCTGCCGCCCCCTATTACCAACAATGGCACGGCATGTTCGGCGGCATAAGCCAACGCCTCGCGAACATCACCATCGCTGTGGGCTTCGGCGAACAACCGGGCAGTGACGTCCACCCCGAAACTGTTGAAGGGCTTGAGGCTGACGCCCGCCCGCACCTGCAAGGTCATAACCGCCCCTTCAATTCGATCACCAGGCGATCGGTAGCGCGCTCGATCAGGTCCAGCACTTGTTCGAAGCCTTGTTCGCCGTCGTAGTACGGGTCCGGCACATCGTCGAGTTCAGCTTCGTAGCGCCGCAGGAACAGGTCCAGCTCGGCCTTGCCATTGGCCGGTTGCAAGGCCTTGAGGTGGCGCAGGTTGCTGCTGTCCATCGCCAGGATCAGGTCATAGGCGGCGAAATCAGCGCGGGTCACCTGTTGCGCACGCTGGGCCGACAAGTCGTAGCCACGCTTCAGGGCCGCCGCCTGGCTGCGCTTGTCCGGAGCCTTGCCGACGTGCCAGTCACCGGTGCCGGCGGAAGCGACTTCCACCTGCCCGGCCAACCCGGCCTCACGCAACTTGTGGCGCAGGATGCCTTCGGCGGTGGGCGAGCGGCAGATATTGCCGAGGCAGACAAACAGGACCCGCATCAAGCCTCCAGCAGGCGACGAACGCGCTCGAGGTCTTCGGCGGTGTCCACGCCGGTCGGCGGGGCGATCAGCGCATCGGCGACGTGGATCCGCACGCCGTGCCACAGGGCACGCAGCTGTTCCAGGGCTTCAGTGTTTTCCAGCCAGCACGGGCCCCAGGCGACGAAGTCCTGGAGGAAGCCGGCGCGGTAGGCATAGATGCCGATGTGGCGGCGGTATGGCACGCCTTCCGGCATCACGTCACGGCTTTGGGCAAATGCGTCCCGCGCCCAGGGCAACGTCGCGCGGCTGAAGGTCAACGCCAGGCCATTGAGGTCACTGACCACCTTGACCACGTTGGGATTGAACAAGGTCTGCACATCCTCGATCGGCTCGGCCAGGGTGGCCATGCGCGCCTCAGTGTGGGCCGCGAGGTTGGCGGCGACCTGATCGATAACGCTCGGCGGGATCAACGGCTCGTCGCCTTGCACATTGACCACGATAGCGTCGGCGGCAAGACCGAGCTTCGCCGCGACCTCCGCCAGGCGGTCAGTGCCGGAATTATGGTCTTCACGCGTCAGGACGACTTCGGCGCCAAAGCCTTTGCAGGCCTCGACGATGCGCGCATCGTCAGTCGCCACCACCACACGCTGGGCGCTGCTTTTGCAGGCCTGCTCCCAGACATGCTGAATCATCGGCTTGCCGGCAATCGACAGCAACGGCTTGCCGGGCAGGCGCGTCGAAGCGAAACGCGACGGAATGACAACGGTAAAGGCTGCGGTCATTTATCCAGGCGCTCGTCGGTGGTCAGGGTGCGGGCTTCGCTTTCGAGCATCACCGGGATGCCGTCGCGAATCGGGTAGGCCAGGCCGGCCCCCTTGCTGATCAGTTCGGTCTTGTCGGCGCTGAGCTTGAGCGGGCCTTTGCAGACCGGGCAGGCCAGAATATCGAGCAATTTGGTGTCCATGGAATTCCCCTGGATAAAAGGTTTTAAGGCAAAAGCCGATCCGGCAACAGGCGTATCAACTGCGTATCGAACCAGGCCGCGAAAGCCGGTGACGGCGCGGCGTCTACCGCCAGGTACCACCAGTCGGGTGCGGCGAAGGCACGGCATTTGACGGCGTCCTTTTCCGTCATGACCACCGGCAGCGATGGCGTGAAACTCAAGGCCTGGGCGCTGTATTCGGCGTGGTCGGCAAACCCATGCGGTATTGGCCGCCAGTGTAGCGTTTCGAGGGTCTTGAAGAAACGCTGGGGGTTGCCGATGCCGGCCACGGCATGCAGGGCCTGGCCGGGTGGAAAATGGTCGAGGGAACGCCGCTCGCCGCTGGCCAGGTTCACCAGCGCGGTGGGGCGCAATTGGAAGGCGAAACCGTCTTCACGGTCGGCACTGGCGCCGTTGTACAGCACCGCGTCGACCGATTGCAGGCGCTCGACCGGCTCGCGCAACGGCCCTGCAGGCAGGCAACGGCGATTGCCCAAGCCGCGGGCGTTGTCTATCAACACCAGCTCGAGGTCCCGGGCCATCCGATAATGCTGCATGCCGTCGTCGGACAGGATCAGGTCCAGTGGTTCGGCCTCCAGCAGCGCCTGGATCGCGCGACTGCGATCAGGGTCGATCATCAACGGCACACCTGTGCGCTGGACGATCAACAGTGGCTCATCACCCGCGATGTCGGCGCCCTGCTCGGCCGCGACCCGCCACGGCAGCTGCGGCGGCTTGGCGCCGTAACCCCGGCTGACCACGCCGACCCGCAGGCCACTGCGCTGGCAGTGCTGGATCATCCACAGGATCAACGGTGTCTTGCCGGTGCCACCGACCGTGATATTGCCCACCACCACCAACGGCACGGGGGGCTGGTAGATGTGGCCTTCGCCCGCCAGGAAACGCTCGCGCTTGCCCACCACCACCCGTCGGTACAACCACTCCAGCGGCCGCAACAACGTCAGGGCCGGGTGACCTTCGTACCACGCGGCAAGCAATCGATCGGACATGGCCATCAGGGTGCCGGGGCCGCCTCGACCGTGGTCATGCGCAGATGGCTGAAACCGAGCTTGCCGGCCGCGTCCATGGCGGTGATCACCGATTGATGAGGGGTCTTGCCGTCGGCGCTGATGGACAGCGGCAGGTTGGTGTCGCCGCCGGATTCTTTCTGCAGGGCCTCGATCAGGCTCGCCAGGTCGCTCTTGGGCAGCAACTGGTTGTTCACCGAGAACGTCCCTTCGGCGCTGATAGTGATTTCCAGATTCTTCAGTTGCTGGTCTTCGGCCGGCGAGCCGCTGACGGCCTGTGGCAATTCAACCTTGAGCTGGGTTTCCCGGGTGAACGTGGTGGTCACGACGAAAAACAGCAGCAGGATGAACACCACGTCGATCAGCGATGCAAGGTTGATCTCGATGTTTTCCCGTGGCTTGCGGCGGAATTTCACTTCTTGCCCCCAGCCAGGTCCACGTCACGGTCACCTTGCACCACCTCGACCAGCTTGATCGCTTCCTGCTCCATACCGACCACCAACTCGTCGACACGGCGTTGCAGGAACCGATGGAAGAACACGGCCGGAATACCCACCATCAGGCCGGCGGCGGTGGTGATCAAAGCCTTGGAAATGCCCCCCGCCAGTACTGCGGCGTTAGCGGTCATGCCGGAGCCGGTAAACGCACTGAAGATGTCGATCATGCCCAGCACCGTACCCAGCAGGCCCAGCAGCGGGGACATGGCGGCGATGGTGCCCAGGGTACTGATATAGCGCTCCAGTTCGTGGATGACCCGGGCGGCAGCTTCCTCGATGCACTCCTTCATGATCTCGCGACCATGCTTGGAGTTCGCCAGGCCGGCGGCGAGGACTTCCCCCAAGGGGGAACTGGCCCGCAGTTCCTTGAGCTTGTCCTTGTTCAGTTGCTTGTCCTTGATCCAGACCCAGACCTGCCCGAGCAGATGCTCCGGGGTCACGCGGCTGGCCCGCAGGGTCCACAGGCGTTCGGCAACGATACCCAGTGCCACGATGGAACTCAGAATGATCGGCAACATCATCCAGCCGCCGGATTTGACCAATTCCCACACAGTGACTGCCCCCTCGAAAAAGTGCGCCACTTTATCACACCGACTCGCCTTGCAGACCCGCCCCACCGATAAGCGCATCAGCCGATTGCGCTGGATCAATATTGCCCCGGTGCCCCGACTGCTGGCGGATCACGCCAGTATCGGCGATGCCCGGCCTCGGTACGCGGCCGCTCGAAAGCGCCCAGTTGCAGACGAATGGCGCCCTGCTCGGCACTGTCGTATATCGTCAGGCCCGAGCGCCGATACCGGGCCATCACCTGGGGATGAGGGTGGCCGAACGCGTTGCCCTGCCCTCGGGAGATCAATACCGAATGCGGCTTGAGACGCGACAGCAACGCCATCGACGACGAACTGCGGCTACCGTGGTGCGGCGCGGCCAGCCACTGGATCGGCGCCGCCAGGGCTTCGTCGAGCAAGGCGCGCTCGGCATGCGTGTCGATATCGCCGGTCAGCAGCAGGCGCTCACCACCGGCCTCCACCAGCAAGACGCAGGACTTCTGGTTGCTCTCGACAGCAGAGGCCCACCGCCACAGTTCGAACCCGACCCCGTCCCATTCCCAGCGCCTGCCACTGTCGCAAGGCCCGGCCAGCAGCTCGGCGGGGAGCGCGTCGGGATCGCCGCTGATCACCTCCAGCGTCGGCAGCCCCTTGCGCACGGCGCGGGCACCGCCAGCGTGATCGGCGTCGGCGTGGCTGAGCAACATCAGGTCCAAGCTGCGCACACCCAGTTTGCGCAAGGTCGGCAGTACGACCCGCTCGCCCGCGTCAGCCTCGCCAAAGCGCGGTCCGGCGTCGTAAAGCAGGGTGTGCCGCCGGGTCCGCACCAGCACCGCCAGCCCTTGGCCCACGTCCAGTTGCCAGATCTCGGCGTGCCCTTGCGGCAGGTGTTCTTGCGGTGGAAAGACCATCAGCAACACCATCGGCCAGCCCAGTACACGTTGCGGCACACCTTTGGGCAACAGCAGCAAAAAAGCACCGAGGACGGCGATAGCCAAGGCCCAGGGCGGGACCGCAGCAGGGACCCAGGCCGGCATCCGTCCGGCAACCAGCGTCAGCCCCTTGAACAGCAGATCCAACAGCCCGCCGGCGATCCACAGCAGGCCTTCGCCCATGAACGGCACCGGCAACAATGCAGTGCCAAGCAGCGCTGGCGGCAATACCAACAGGCTGATCCAGGGCACCGCGAGCAAGTTCACCAACGGCCCGCTGAGGCTGACCGGCAAGCCCACGATCAACAACAGCGGACACAGGCCAAGCGCTACCAGCCACTGGGCACGGGTCCAGGTTTGCCACCAGCGCCAGGGCCCCAGGCGGGCGCCAAAGGTGAACATCAATATGGCCACGGCTGCAAACGACAACCAGAACCCTGGCCGCAAGCTGGCAAGCGGGTCGAACACCAGCACCCCGACGAAGGCCAGCAGCCATGCCCACCACGGATCTGGCTGCTTGAAACGCAAGCGCCACAGCAACACCAGGCCAATCATCGCGCAGGCCCGCCGCACCGGCACCTCGAAGCCGGCGAGCAAGCCGTAGCCCAGGGCGGCGCAAAAGGCCAGCGCACAGGCCCAAGGCAACCACGCCAGCCCCGCCGGCCACAGGCCATAACGCGCCGCTCCGGCCACCAACAGGTACACCAGGCCGGCAAGCAGGCCGATGTGCTGCCCGGAGATCACCAGCAAGTGGACGGTGCCGGTGTCTTGCAGCACCTGCCAATCCTCGCGACTCAGCCCGCCGCCGTCGCCCAGGACCAAGGCCGCCAGCGCGCCGGAGCGACCATGGGCGTCAACCTGTGCCAACGCCTGGCGCACCTCGTCACGCCAGGCACCCTGGGCCGCGTGCAGGAGATGCCCGTCCTTGACGGTACCGGTCGCACCAACGCCGCGGCTCAACAACCAGGCGGCATAGTCGAAGCCGTGCGGGTTCAACAACCCGGCGGGCCGCTTGAGCTTCACTGCCAATCGCCATCGTTCGCCGCTGTTTACAGGCGGCCCCCCGAACCAGGCGAGGCGCATCGCCGTCGGTAGACGGGTACGGCGCGAATGCACATCGGCCAGTTCGAAGCGCACCACGCCTTCACCCTGTTGCGGCAAGCCGACCACTCGCCCCTCGACCCAGCGGGTTTCGCCGTCGAGCGCGATGGGTAACCGATCGTCCAGCGCAAACTGCGCCGACAGGCAGGCCCAGGCCAGCCCGAACAGGAAAAAACCCAGAGGATAGGTTCGAAACGGCAACGCTATCAGCGCCAGCACCGGCATGGCTGCAATCAGCCATAACGGCGGCAATGCCGGCAAAAAAATCGGGGCCAACAACCCCAGTGCAAGCGCGACTAACCCTGTGCGCATAACCCGTCCTTGAGAGTGCCCTCTTCAGGTATAGACGGTCCACGGCACCGCTGGCGTTATCAATTGTCACAAAGTCTGAATCTGCCAGCCGTAGAATCCAGACATACTTGCGGCCTTACTGCGTTGAACCGACCGAGAAGCCTTATGCCCCGGCGCCTATTCAAACGTTACATGCCAGACCCAGAGAGCATTCGGGAACATAAGTCCTTACGTTTTCTCGGCACGCTGCTGCACGATCCCAACCTTTGGCACCTCAATCGGCACTCTGTCGCCCGGGCGATGGCTGTTGGCCTGTTTGCCGCGTTCTTGCCAATCCCGCTGCAGATGTTGCTGGCCGCCGCATTGGCCGTCACGGTGCGCGGCAATATGCCGATTGCGGTGAGCCTGGTGTGGCTGACCAATCCGATCACCATGCCGGCGGTGTTTTTCTGCACCTATCAGACCGGCGCCTGGCTGATGGACGTGCCCGCCCGGACGCTGCCCGATGAGCTGACCTGGGAATGGATCAGTGGCCAGTTGTCCACCTTGTGGCAGCCGTTCCTGCTCGGCTCGGTGGTGACCGGCCTGGTACTCGGCGCCCTCGCCTACTTCGTCACCATGAGTTACTGGCGCTGGTGGGTGGCCCGACAGTGGCGGCGGCGCAAGAAAAGCCGGATGTGAGACGCAAAAAGGCCTCCCGGGAAGGGTCATGCTGTTCACTTAAGGCAATCGACAACCCCGTGGCGAGGGAGCTTGTTCCCGCTGGGCCGCGAAGCGGCCCCAAAACCTGCCAGATGTGGAGTATCAGACACACCGCACCCGCCGATTTACGACTGCTTCGCAGCCGAGCGGGAGCAAGCTCCCTCGCCACAGGTCCATCATTTTTCTTGACTGAACCGCTTGTCTGGGAATGGAGGCCTTTTTTGGGGTGTTCGTACTGGTGCTATCGCGAGCAGGCTCGCCCCCCACAAGGAATGTTAGGTGCGCATCCCGCGGCCGCTGACCAACAACCGCGCGCAACCGATGTAAAGCACCACGGTCGCCACCAGCATGAAGGTGATCGCGATGCTGATCTTGATGTCCGACACCCCGAGAATTCCATAGCGAAAGGCGTTGACCATGTGCAGCACCGGGTTGGCCAGGGACACGGTCTGCCAGAACGGCGGCAGCAGGGAGATCGAGTAGAACACCCCGCCCAGGTAAGTCAGCGGCGTGAGCACGAACGTCGGGATGATGGAGATGTCATCGAAGTTGCGCGCAAACACGGCATTGATGAACCCCAGCAGCGAAAAGATCGTGGCCGTGAGCACCACCACCAATACCGTCACGCCCAGGTGATGCACCTGCAAATGGGTGAAGAACAACGACAGCAGGGTCACGATTAGGCCCACCGCCAGGCCGCGCAGGACACCGCCCAGGGTGTAGCCGATGAGGATCGTATGGGGCGACACCGGCGAGACCATCAGTTCTTCGATCGAACGCTGGAACTTGCTGCCGAAGAAACTCGACACCACGTTGCCGTAGGAGTTGGTGATCACCGACATCATGATCAGCCCCGGCACGATGTAGTCCATGTACGTGAAGCCACCCATGTCGCCGATCTGCCGGCCGATCAGATTACCGAAGATCACGAAGTACAAGACCATGGTGATGGCCGGTGGCAGCAGCGTCTGTGGCCAGATCCGCATGAAACGCCGGACTTCACGGTAAACGATGGTATTGAGGGCGATGAGGTTGGGGCGCAGCTCGGAACTCATGCTCATACCGCCACCTTCGCCAGATTTTTCTCCACCAGGGACACGAACAACTCCTCGAGGCGATTGGTTTTGTTGCGCAGGCTCAGCACTTCAATGTTTTGCAGGGCCAGTTGGGTGAACAGCCCGGTGATGCCCACGGCTTTGTCGACCTGGACTTCCAGGGTGTGGCTGTCTACCAGGCGGGCCGGATAACCCATGAGCTGGGGCGCCGTCGCCAGGTCGTTTTTCAGGTCCAGCAGGAAGGTTTCCACATGCAGTTGGCTGAGCAACTGGCGCATGCTGGTGTTCTCGACGATGGTGCCGTGGTCGATGATGCCGATGTTGCGGCACAACTGCTCAGCCTCTTCCAGGTAATGGGTGGTGAGGATGATGGTGATGCCTTTCTGGTTCAGCTCGGTGAGGAAGGTCCACATCGAACGACGCAGTTCGATGTCCACGCCGGCAGTCGGTTCGTCGAGGATCAGCAGGCGCGGCTCATGCACCAGTGCGCGGGCAATCATCAGGCGACGCTTCATGCCGCCGGACAGTGAACGGGACGGCACGTCACGCTTGTCCCACAGGCCCAATTGGGTCAGGTACTGCTCGGCGCGCTCGTTGGCGATCTTCGGCGGAATGCCGTAGTAACCGGCCTGGGTCACGACGATGTCGAAAGTCTTTTCGAACTGGTTGAAATTGAATTCCTGGGGCACCACGCCAATGCAGCGCTTGAGGGCGGCAGGCTCGCGGTCCAGGTCATGACCGAACACGTTCACCGTGCCGCTGGTCTTGTTCACCAAGGTGGAAAGAATGCCGATGGTGGTGGATTTGCCGGCACCGTTCGGGCCGAGCAAGGCGAAAAAGTCACCTTCGGCGACATCCAGATCGATACCACTCAAGGCCTGGAAACCGTTGCCGTAGGTTTTGGTTAGCTGCCGGATGGACAGAGCGGAACTCATATCGGATTACGCACCAAGAAGGGAGGGAAGAAAAGACTAGATAAGGGCGGGCGGCGAGCAATGCAACCACGGCGCACGAAGGCAATGGTGCTTGGCGTCGCCGCACAAGTACAGTCAAGTGTGTCGATAGTAAGTATTAAGTCAACGCGGTCATGACAGCTTTGCGGTAGGCCGGACGCCGCTGCAATCGCGCGTACCAGGCCTGCACGCCAGGTAGCTCGGCGCGCTGGATGGGCATCTCGAACCAGGCATAAATGAAACTGCCCAGGGGAATGTCGCCCATGCCGATTTCATCACCCGACAGGTAGGGCTGCTCACTCAAGGTGCGCTCGACCATGGCCAGCAAATCGTCGCACTCCTTGATCGCCGCATTGATGGCCGTCCAATCCTGTTGCTCGGCCGGGGTGCGCAAGACGCCCCAGAACACCGTGCGAAACGGTGCGGCAAAACTGGAGGTGGTCCAATCCATCCATTTTTCAGCCTGGGCCCGTGCCTGTACGTCAGCGGGATACCAGGCCGAACCCGACGCATGGCGAGCAGCCAGGTAACGCACAATCGTGTTGGACTCCCAAAGCACGAAGCCGTCGTCCTCGATCATCGGCACCCGACCATTGGGGTTTTTCGCACGGTACTCGGGCGTATCCACCACACCGAATGCCCCGCCCGCATCAATGGCCTCGTAGGCCAGCCCCAACTCTTCTGCGCACCACAACGCCTTGCGCACATTCGATGAATTTTTCCGGCCCCATATCTTCAGCATCACGGCGTCCCTCGATGGATAAATGCCGCAGCAGCATACGCCGGATCAGACACGACTCAAATCACCCTGCATGTCGCCGAGCAAGCGCGGCACCTGCGCGCCGAACAGGTGCGGGTAGCATTTTTCCAGGTGCTCGAAGAAGAACGCTTCGGGCACATCGGCGAACTGGCCGTGGTCGGTGATGTACTCCATCAGCTTTGCTCCTTGCCGATTGAACGGGTGGAACACGCTGTCATGGCGACCGTCGAACTCCAGCGGGGCCACGTCGAACAACTCGCACAGCCCCTGGTTGAATGCCGGCGTGGCCTTGACCCAGCGGTCGTTCAGGTACAGCTCGGTATAACCGTGCATGGCGAACACGTCGCTCCTGAGCAATTCCAGCAAGCGCGGCGTAGACAGGTGATTGCGCACATCCGCCAGGCCGATGCGCGCCGGGATGCCGCAATGCCGGGCGCAACCGGCCAGCAAGGTGGCCTTGGGCACGCAATAGCTTTCGCCTGCAGCCAGCGCGTAACTGCCGCGCAGGGTCGCCGGGTCGCGACTGAAGGTGTAGGGGTTGTAGCGCACCGCCTCGCGCACGGCGTAATACAGGCTGACCGCCTGGGCCTGCGGGTCGCGATCGGCGCCGCGGTGGGTTTCGGTAAAGTCGATGACCGCGGGGTGATCGCTGTCGATGAAGGGGCCGGGGTTCAGGTATTGCTGCATATAAGGAAAGACCTCTCGGGAAACATCACCGCAGGTAATGCCGAACCAGGTCCTTGTGGCGAGGGAGCTTGCTCCCGCTCGGTTGCGCAGCAACCGTAAAAGTTGGGGGCCGCTACGCAGCCCAGCGGGAGCAAGTTCCCTCGCCACAACAGTGGTTGGCGAACTGGCATCGGGAACCACGAGTTTATCCACCGCCCCGGCCCAGCGATAACGGCATTCCGGCCAAACAATGGCGTTTTCTCACCTTGTTAACGAACGATTTCCCACGGCTGTTGCCAACCAGACTGGCGCAATGCACCCAGGGTTTCCCACGAAATCAATCACATCGCGCTGACCGCCGGTTTTGCAGATGCCGTCTAAGCTCTGAAGGTCGGTTTTGCCTTGGTTCACGGAGGATTACATATGCTGTTGTTGTGGATACTGGTCCTGGTCGTCGGGATCGCCTGGCTGGCGCATCGGCGCACCGACCCGCTGCCCGCGCTGGGTATCGTCGCGGTCTATCTGTTGGCCATGGGCATTTTCAGCCATGCGCCCGGCTGGCTGCTGCTGATCCTCTGGGTGGCACTCGCAGCCGTCGCGGCCCCGCTGCTGCTACCGGACCTGCGCCGCCGGTACTTCAGTGCGCCGATGTTCGACTGGTTCCAGAAAACCCTGCCGCCCATGTCCGAGACCGAGCGCGACGCCATCGACGCCGGCACGGTGTGGTGGGACGGCGAACTGTTCAGCGGCCGCCCGGACTGGGATTTGCTGCTGGCCTACCCCAAGGTGCAACTCACCGAGGAGGAGCAGGCGTTCCTCGACGGCCCCACCGAAGCCCTCTGCGCAATGGTCAGCGACTGGCAGATCGGCCAGGCCATGGACCTGCCGCCTGAAGCCTGGGCCCATATCAAGGAGCACGGGTTCTTCGCGTTGATCATTCCCAAGGAATACGGCGGCAAGGGCTTCTCCGCCTATGCCCACTCCCAGGTGGCAATGAAACTGGCCACGCGCAGCGGCGACCTGGCCTCCACCGTGATGGTCCCCAATTCCCTCGGCCCGGCGGAACTGCTCCTGCACTACGGCACTGATGAGCAACGCGACCATTACCTGCCGCGACTGGCCCGTGGCGACGACATTCCCTGCTTCGCCCTGACCGGGCCGCTGGCCGGCTCCGACGCCGGGGCGATGCCCGACACCGGCGTCATCTGCAAGGGTGAATGGGAAGGCCAGGAAACATTGGGCCTGCGCCTGAACTGGGAAAAGCGCTACATCACCCTCGGTCCGGTAGCCACCCTCCTGGGCCTGGCCTTCAAGGCGTATGACCCCGACCACCTGCTGGGTGAGCAAGAAGACCTGGGCATCAGCCTCGCCTTGATTCCCACCGACACCCCTGGCGTGCATATCGGCCGCCGTCACCTGCCCCTTGGCGCCGCGTTCATGAACGGGCCGAACTGGGGCAAGGACGTGTTCATCCCGCTGGACTTCCTCATTGGCGGCCAGGACATGCTCGGCAAGGGCTGGATGATGCTGATGAACTGCCTGTCGGTCGGACGCTCGATTTCCCTGCCGGCGGTGGGTACCGGTGCTGCAAAGTTCACCAGCCTGGTAACGGGCCAGTACGCCCAGGTGCGCGAGCAATTCAACGTACCGTTGTCGGCGTTCGAAGGTATCCAGGAAGCCATGGCACGCATCGGTGGCAACGCCTGGATGATGGATGCCGCACGCATGCTGACCGCCAACGCCGTGGACCTGGGGGAAAAGCCTTCGGTGCTGTCGGCCATTCTCAAGTACCACCTGACCGAACGCGGCCGCGAGTGCATCAGCCACGCCATGGACGTGCATGGCGGCAAGGGCATCATCATGGGCCCGAACAATTACCTGGGTCGCAGTTGGCAAGGTGCGCCGATCTTCATCACGGTCGAAGGCGCGAACATCCTGTCGCGCAACCTGATGATCTTTGGCCAGGGCGCCATTCGCTGCCATCCGTTCGTGCTCAAGGAAATGGCCCTGGCAAGCCGCGAAGACAAGGACCAGGCACTGGTCGAGTTCGACGCCTTATTGCTCAAGCACATTGGTTTTGCCGTGAGTAACGCCGCCAGCACCCTGGTGCTTAACCTCGGCCTGGGGCATTTCGAGAAGGCCCCCGGCAATGCCTTGAGCCAGGGTTATTTTCGCGCCCTCAACCGGCAGGCGGCGGCGTTCGCCCTGCTGGCGGACCTGAGCATGATGCTGCTGGGGGGTGAACTCAAACGCCGGGAACGCTTGTCGGCCCGCCTGGGCGACGTATTGAGCAACCTGTACCTGGCCTCCGCAGCGCTCAAGCGCTATCACGACCTGGACTCGCCGGACCACATGACGCCGCTGTTCACCTGGGCCATGGAGGAAAGCCTGGGCCAGTCGGAGCGTGCGCTGGATGAACTGCTGAGCAACTTCCCGAACCGGGTGCTGGGTTGCCTGTTGCGCCTGGTGGTGTTCCCCTTCGGTCGGCGTCACAAGGGCCCGAGCGACAGGCTCGACGCCGAGGTGGCGGCGGTCATCGGCCGGCCCAAGGGTGATCCGACCCTCGAAGAGCTGCTGCAGGGCTGCTATCGCCCGCAATCGATCGACGACCCGGTGGGCGCCCTGCAACACGCTGCCGACCTGCTGACCGCCGCTCATCCGCTGCACAAGAAACTGCACGTCGCGCTCAAGCAGGGTCAGCTCAACCCAGCGCCGGGCGAACCCCTCATCGACGCAGCCCTGGAAGCGGGTGTGCTGCAAGCCGGTGAAGCGCAGACCTTGCGCGCGGCCGAGGCGGCGCGGCGCAAAGTCATCGACGTGGATGATTTCGACAAGGAGCAATTGACACTCGCCGAAGCCAAAGTGCGCTGAGCGGACAGCGTTTCAACCCCGGTGCCAAGGGGTTGTACCTTCGTGGCGAGGGAGCTGTTCCTGCTCGGTTGCGCAGCAACCGCAAAAGCCGGGAGCCGCTACGCAGCCCAGCGGGAGCAAGCTCCCTCGACACGAAGGCTGACTCTCATCAGCCCGATCCGCTCAAGCATATGAAACTGCGCGTAGGCCCTTTATACTCCTGCGCCCGTTTTGCTCTTGAGGACTTATCTCGTGTCCAATGTCGTTGCCGATCACCTTGTCTTGCTTGACCACTTGCGCAGCATTCTGGTCGCCGTGGGTGAGGCCGAACAGGTGCCCGAAGAAAGCCACGCCCTGTTTCTGGAGCGCTTCGACGAGTTGCGCGCGCAACTGCCCGTCGACCCGATCGAAAGCCAGTACCTGGGCCAGGACCTCCTGTGCCAAGTGATCGTCCGTTATCCACAAATCGCCCACCTGGTGCCTCGCGACCTGCTCTGGTACTTCGCCGGCGACTGCCTGCACTACATGCCCGACGAAGAAATCGCCCTGTACCAGGCCCTGGAGGAGCGTCGTTTCGAAGCCGAGCAAAACGACGAGCCTTTCGACTGGAACCAGGAAAAGCAATTGCTGGCGATGTCGGACCAGGACAGCAAGCACTGATTGCGATCCGTCATGCAAAGGCCCGCACGGTTAACCCTGCGGGCTTTTTTTTGCCTTGCCAAAGTGTGTTGCCTGGACGGGCCTCATCGCGAGCGAGCTCGCCCCCACACTGGTTGCGGTTGATCAACATTCATCGGCTCAGCAGACCTCTTGTGGGAGCGAGCTCGCGATGAGGCCCGTCACAACAACCCATCACTCTCCGGCAACTCATAACCCGTCGCGACCTTGCTGGAACCACTCCCGCCGCCCACCGTGCTCAAAGTCGGTTCCTTCTCCAGACACGCCACCAGATAATCAATGAACACCCGCAACTTGGGCGGCAGGTAGCGGGTCGGTGAATGCAGCAACCACAAGCCACCGTGGTAGGAAGCCAGGAACGTCCAGTCGGCCAATACCTGTACGATCAAGCCTTGCTCCAAGGCATGACGGGCGGTGAAGTACGGCAGGCTGCCAATGCCGATGTGCTGCAAGACGGCCCCCAACCGCACGCCCGTGTGATTGGCCGCGTAGCGTCCGCGCACGCTGACGGTAACGGACTTGCTGCCTTTCTTGAATTTCCAGCGCGCATCGTTCGGGGTTGCCCCCAGGTAAATGCAGCTGTGCTCCAACAGGTCATGAGGATGCTTGGGCATACCGTGTTCAGCCAGGTACTGCGGCGTGGCGCAGAGCAGGTGATCAATGGTCAGCAACTGACGCCCCACCAGCCCGACCGGAGGTTGATCGGTAATCCGGATGGCCAGGTCGACATGATCATCGATCAGGTCGACCTGCCGATCCTCCAGGAACAGCTCCACATCGACCTTCGGATAACGACGCAAGAATTCGGGCATGTGCGGATGAATCACGAAACGCCCCACCGCCTTGGGTACGCTGATGCGGATGCGACCTTCAGCCTCCTGAGTGAACTGCCCGCTGATTTCCATCACCGACCGAGCGGCGGCGACCATTTCCTGACAGCGCTTGAACACCTCTTCCCCACCATCGCTCAAACGCAACTTGCGGGTGGTGCGTTGCAACAAACGGGTCGCCAGGGCTTTCTCCAAGCGAGAAATACTGCGGCTGATGGCCGACGGTGATGAACCTGACTGGCGGGCCGCCTCGGAGAAACTGCCGGTCTCCACGACCTTGACGAAGATGGCCATTTCGGCCAGCAACGGCAACGGTAGATTTGTGCTCATGGCGCAACAGTCCTTTGAAATTTGAACGGATTATCACCCTTTTACGCCCTACCTATAATCCCGTCACAATTTCTGATGTGGATATGGCACATGACGCTTCGCCTCTTTTTCCATAGCGATGACCTCAAGGCCAACGTGGAAGTCCTGGATTGCAGCCCCCGGGAACATGAGTTTGCCGTGGTGCTGCACGCCACGCTGTTCCATCCCCAGGGTGGCGGTCAGCCCTGCGACACCGGATGGATCGGCGAAAGCCAGGTGCTACGCGTGGTCCAGGAAGGGCCACAGATCGTCCATTACGTCGACAGTCCGGTGGCCTTGGGCACCGCCGCGATCCGCGTGGATGCGCAGCGTCGACAGTTGAATGCGCGCCTGCACTCGGCTGGGCATCTGATCGGCCATTTCGCCGAGACCCGCGGCTGGACGCCGATCAAGGCCCATCACTGGCCCGGTGAAAGCCGCGTACAGTTCCAGCCAAGGGAAAATCCTCAGGAACTGGACATCTCGATGATCCAGCAAGGCATCGACGAATGGATTGCCAACGACTTGCCGCGCCTGATCACGTTACGCGAAGGCCTGCGCGAAGTCGGTTTCGGTGAGCTGCCCGCCTACGGTTGCGGCGGCACTCACGTGCAGCACCTGCAGGAACTGGGAACAGTCACCATCGCCTCGCTTTCGCAAAAGAAAGGAATCCTGTCAGTGCATTACCACGTGGCCTGATATCCGCCAGCCCCTGCGACCAGCAATGGCTCGCAGGTCTCGCCTCCCCCGTCAGACCTGGCTCCTGCAAATCCCTTTCACAGCACAAAAAGACAGATTATTGACGCCCATTTGTGCGATTTTTTCCCTTCCGTCACTTTTTAGTCATTTTTTTATTTAAGGCGTGGCGCTTTGCCATGCTTGAACTACCGTCAAACAGAAGCGATGACAGGGTCGGCAAAACGCTCCCTGAAGCGAACTGATCGACACCGTCATCGCCTTCGAAAATCCCGGAGCTCCCGGGTACCGAAAAGTCGTTTGCAAGCAGCCTGTCGTTCAGTCAGGCCGGTGAAATGCGCCCGTTTGTTGGTAAGCGACGAGGCCTGAAACCGGAATCAATGAACAGTCAGGTTAGATGGAAAGGGGTAGCCCGGGCCTCTTAAGTGATCCGAGGCAAATAGACAAGCCTAGGGATGGCCTCTTCATCGAGGATCACTTCATGACCCATCGTACTGCTCCCGTTCTAAAACATTTCCTTCATGGCCTGTTCTGGATGGGTCTTGGCTTGGATGCGGCCCAGGCCGCAGCGGCAAATTGTTCGCAACTGGACAATTTGCCGGCAACCTTCGAGGTCGGCCAAGGGCTCCAGAGCGAACTGCGCATTCTCGCCCCCGTGACGAAGTTGGCAGTCGGCGACCCGAAAATTGCCGATGTGCAGCCCAGTGGCAGCGATGCCTTTATTCTCACGGGCCTGGCACCCGGCGCCACCAGCCTGATGGTCTGGACCGACTGTTCGAAGATACCGCGCCAGAGCATGATCTTTGTCAAAGGCCGGGCCACCGAGGCGCTGACCGGTGCTGCGAGCATACCGTCCGAAGATCCGATGCTGCTCGCCCAGGTGCAGACCGACATTCGTTTCGTTGAAGTCAGCCGGACCAAACTCAAGGAAGCCTCGACATCGATTTTTGGCAGCCGTGGCAACTTCCTGTTCGGCTCGCCGCGAACCTTGCCCACTGTCGGCGGTATTGTCCGGCCTTCATTGCCGGTCAATAACGACATGTTCAACCTGTCCTTTGCCACCGGTAAGACCCTGTTGATGATCAACGCACTGGAAGGCAGCGGTTTCGCCTATACCCTGGCGCGGCCGAGCCTGGTGGCCCTCAGCGGGCAGAGTGCGAGCTTCCTGGCCGGCGGCGAAGTGCCGATCCCGGTGCCCAGTGCCGGTAGCGACAACGTGTCCATCGAGTACAAGGAATTCGGCATTCGCCTGACCCTGACCCCCACCGTCATCGGCAAGAATCGCATCGCACTGAAGGTGGCTCCGGAAGTCAGTGAGCTGGACTTCACCAACGCGGTGAACATCGCCGGGACCCTGGTGCCAGCACTCACGGTACGTCGTACCGACACCAGCATCGCCTTGGCCGATGGCGAAAGCTTCGTCATCAGCGGCCTGATCAGCACCCGCAACAGCTCCCAGGTGAACAAGTTTCCAGGGCTGGGCGATGTGCCGATTCTCGGCGCGTTCTTTCGTGACAACGCCATCAACCGCGAAGAGCGCGAACTGCTGATGATCGTCACGCCGCACCTGGTCCAACCGTTGGCCGCCGACGCGCAACTGCCAACATTGCCGGGCGAACAACTGCGCAATTACGACCCGAATTTCTACCGTATGTACTTCCTCGAACATGGCGAGTTCGACAACCGCAGCGGGCTTTCCCAATGAGCCGGCGCCCGATGTGCGAAGCACCTATTGTCCAACGGCTTGCCAAGGGGCATTCAATGAAAGCAGTGATCGCAATAGCGGCGACCTTGATGCTCGCCGGTTGTGCCAGCAACAGCGTAGTGGCTTCACGCACGACCGATTGCGCCAAGCCCGGAGCCGACCAGGAACTGGCCTTGAACATGGCCGAAGACATGGCCAACGAAGGTCGTTTGTACGCCAGCCTGGCGAACCTCGAACGCTTGCCCGAGGACTTGGTCCAGGTCCGCCTGCGCAAGGCTCGGGTGCTGCGCCTGATGGGCCGCAACGAGGCCGAACCGTTGTACAAAAGCCTGCTCGGGACATGCCTGGCCGCAGACGGTGAACATGGCCTTGGTCAATTGGCAGTCGCCAAAAATGACAATGCAGCCGCTACGCAATACCTCGAACGCGCAGCGAAAATGGCCCCGACCGAAGGCAAGATCCGCAACGACCTGGGTGTCGTCTACCTCAACCAACGACGCATTTCAGAAGCCCGCTTCGAGTTCATGACCGCCATGGAGCTCCAGCAGTCCGACACGCTGGCTGCGCTCAACATGGTGACCCTGCTGATCTACCAGGACAACTGGAAGCAGGCCGCCGAGCTCGCGAACATGGCCAAGCTGAGCCCCCAGCAAGTGGCAGATGCCCAAGCCCGTGCGGAAAAAATCAGGGGTTCGGCCACAAACACAATGACGTCACCCGCCAACCGCCCCACCGAGATCGTCGATGCCTCAACCGGCGCGGTCAAGTAGAGCGTTACGAGGAGTTCAAGAAATGATGACCAAACAATTGATGATCGTGTGCATGGTGACCCTTTCCAGCAGCGCCTGGGCCATTGACCCAGGCCCCTCTTCGGCCGCACAGCAAGGCACCGAGAGCTGGATGCAACTGCAGATTCGCGGCGTGGTGGCCTCCACCAACCTGCAAACCGCCTCGGCCGCCGAGCGCGAGATGGCCATGCAGCGTTGGCTCAACAGCTTCAACTACCCGATCCCGGAATTCTTTGACCAGGACTCGGCAGGAGAAATCACCAGTAGCAAATGAACCACGCAGAAAACGAAAAGATCGCAGCCCTCAACAGCGCCTACATTGATCCGATGTAGGAACTGCCGAGGGCTGCGGTCTTTTGGTCTTTCCTGCATGAACCGAACGCGCTTGGCAGAGGCTATGGCTTTATCTGGCCGGGCGTGACTTTTGGCTTTTTGGGTGTTCGAGCGGGTATCAGCATTCAGGCCATAACCCTTGTGGCGAGGGAGCTTGCTCCCGCTGGGTCGCGCAGCGGCCCCTGGCTTTTGGGCGTCTGCTGCGCAGCCGAGCGGGAGCAAGCTCCCTCGCCACGGTTACCGGCTTCGGCCTGACACTCCATGTACCGCGTGCCCCAACAGCGCGGTTCGACGTTTAGCTAAATCTCGCGGCCACAGGGGCGGGGTATTGGCTGGAAGGATCGAGTGACGACAGATAGGTGACTGTCAGAAAGATCTGTGGGAGCGAGCTTGCTCGCGATAGCGGACCGACATTCAACACCGTCATTGACTGTCAAGCCATTATCGCGAGCAAGCTCGCTCCCACAATGGGCCTGTGGTGAACACAAGGCTCATGGACACTCACCGATCTACATATTCCCGAAGGCCCTGAACACGCCGATCATGGCCGGGCCGATGGCAACCAGGAAGAAGCTCGGCCACAGGCAGAAGATCAGCGGGAAGATCAGCTTGGTGCCAATCTTGGCCCCCATCTCTTCCGCGGCCTGGGTGCGCCGGTCGCGAAACTCATCGGCGTAGATCCGCAGGGTATCGGCCACGCTGGTGCCGAAACGAATGCTCTGCGCCAGCAGGCTGACCAAACCCTGGATATCCTCCAGGCCGGTGCGCACGGCCAGTTGCTTGAGCGCCTCGGTGCTGGTGATGCCCGCCCGGATCTGCGCATTAACCAGCGCCAGTTCCTCGGCCAGTTCGACCTGGCTGACTGACATCTCTTCGGCCACCCGCTCGATCGTCGTGGGCAGGGCCAGGCCCGACTCGACGCAAACCACCATCAGGTCCAAGGCGTCCGGGAACGCGGCGCGCAGCCGGCCTTGCCGTGCCTGCTTGCGTTTACCGACGTAGATCGCCGGCAGCAACCAACCGATACCCGCGATGAGGGTGACCGCCAGCAGACCAATGGCCACTGAAACCTTGACCATCGGAAGCAGCAACAACGCAATGCCGACCAGCAACAACGGCAACATCAGGCGCACCGCCCAATACATCTGCACCGCCGAGGCAGAGCGGTAACCGGCATGGGTCAGCAAAGTCTGGGTGGCGGACGTGTGGGCCTGGTCGGTGGAAGCAAAGCGTTGGCCGATCCGTTCCAGCAAGAGCTGCAGGTTACCCGGCGCCTCCTGCCCCGTCGTGCTTCCAGCGTAACCGCGCTTGATCAACGCCAGTCGCCGCTGCACCGGATCCTGCAGGCCCAGCATCAATAGCAGGAGCGCGACGGCCGCCAGAACCGTGCTGAGGCCAATCGCGGCGATGAACAACAGGCGCGCCAGTTCTTCGTTACCGGTAAACCGACTCAACAATCCGAGCAAAAAGTCCATGACTGAAACCTCTTGGCGCAACAGCGCTTAAACCTGGATCCGGATGATCTTCTTTATCCAGAAAATCCCGATCAACATGGCGCAGAATGCGCCGATGATCAGCTTGTGCCCTATGGGGTCATTGATCAGCACCGGCATGTAGCTGGGGCTGGTGAGCACAATGGCGATCGCCAGCACGAACGGGATCGCCACCAGCACCCAGGCCGACATGCGCCCTTCCGCCGACAACGTCTTGATCTTGCGCTGGAACCGAAAACGCCCGCGAATCAGGCGGCTCAAGCGCTCCAGCACTTCGGTCAGGTTGCCGCCGGTCTCGCGGTGGATGAGGATCGAAGTCACCAGCATCATCACCGTCATGCTCGGCATCCGCTCCAGCAGGCCGAGCATGGCCCGGCGCACGTCGTTGCCGTAGTTGATATCGGAAAAGGTCATGCCGAATTCCTGGGCGACCGGCCCTTTGTGCTCCTCGGCGACCAGACGCAGGGTTTCGTTGAACGGATGCCCGGCGCGCAAGGCCCGGCACATGGCGTCCAGCGCATCCGGCAAACCTTCCTCGAACGCGGCGAAACGCTTGTTGCGGTCACGCAGGATTTTCAACACCGGCACCCAGGTCAACGCAAATGCCGCCAGCAGCGCCAGCCACCAGACGGGCGAGACCATCAGTACCAAGGCACCGGCCGCCGCCCCCAGGACCAGACCCAGCAGCATGACCCGATAGGCCCGGTATTCATGACCGGACTGCTCGATCAGTTGGGTCAGGTTGGCCATGAATGGCAACTGTTCCAGGCGGGCTTCCAAGGGTGACAGGCGCGTCAGGTATTTCTGCCGCAACACGGTCTGCATGTTGGGCAAGTGGTTGGCCTTCTCCAGCACATGCAAGCGCCCGCGAATGCGCTTGCGCATCTTGCCGGCTTCACCGAACACCGGCACCACCACGCCCTGGGACAGCAGGAATACGGCGATGAACACCATGCCGAGGAAAATCAGAATGAACTCACTGGGGATATTGCTCATGACGTCCGGCCCTCCATCCACTCAGGGCGAAACAGGGTCAGTGGCAGCTCGATGCCGCGCTTGGCCAGCACATCGCGGAACGCCGGGATCATGCCACTGGGCCGATACTCCCCAAGCACCTCGCCGTGCTCACCGATGCCCTGGCGCACGAAGGAGAAAATTTCGGTCATGGTGATGATCTCTCCTTCCATCCCATTGATCTCTTGCATGCTCACCACGCGTCGCTTGCCGTCTTCTTGACGCTCCAGTTGGATCACCACATCGATGGCCGAGGCAATTTGTTGACGCATGGCCTTGATCGGAAACGTCGCCCCGGTCATCGACACCATGTTCTCGATTCGACCTAATGCGTCCCGTGCGGTGTTGGCGTGAATGGTGGTCAGCGAACCGTCGTGGCCGGTGTTCATCGCCGTGAGCATGTCCATCGCCTCGGCGCCACGCACCTCGCCGATGACAATGCGGTCCGGACGCATCCGCAAGCTATTGCGCACCAATTCCCGCTGGCTCACCTCGCCACGTCCCTCGATGTTCGACGGCCGGGTTTCCAGGCGTACCACGTGAGGTTGCTGCAGTTGCAACTCGGCCGAATCCTCGATGGTGACGATGCGTTCGTTGTGGGGAATGAAACTCGACAGCACGTTGAGCATGGTGGTCTTGCCGCTGCCGGTCCCGCCGGAGATCAGCACATTCAGGCGCCCGCGAACAATGGCCTTGAGTAGCAAGGCAATGGCCGGGGTCATGGTGCCGACCTGGATCAGGCTGTCGGTGTTGAGCAGGTCCACGGCGAAGCGCCGGATCGACATGCTTGGACCGTCGATGGCCAGCGGTGGAATGATCGCGTTGACCCGCGAACCGTCCTTGAGCCGGGCGTCCACCAACGGCGAGGACTCGTCGATGCGCCGCCCCAGGCTGGAAACGATGCGGTCGATGATGTTCAGTAAATGCTGGTCGTCGCGAAAACGCACGTCGGTGCGTTGCAGCTTGCCGAAGCGCTCGACGTAGACCGAGGCAAACCCGTTGACCAGGATGTCGGACACGCTATGGTCGGCCAACAGCGGTTCCAGCGGCCCGAGACCGAGCACTTCATCGGTGATCTGCTTGATGATCAGTTGCCGGCTGACGGTACTCACCGGCGCCGAATGTTCCTCGAGCAGACGCTGGCAAATTTCGCGTATCTGCCGCGCGGCCTCGGCTTGCTCAAGGGTATCGAGCAACGACAGGTCCATGACCTTGAGCAGTTGCTGGTAGATCTTTTCCCGCCATTCGGCCTCCACCGGGGTCACCTGGCTGCGGGTTTCATACAGCACGTCGGGGATGGCCTGTTCCCAGGCCATCAAGGCGTCCGTCGGGTCCGGCAAGCCGTCCTCGGGCTGGGTGCCCGCTGAGGCGCCGGATTTGGAAGGTTGTTTGCGCAAGCGGTTACGAAAGTCGCTGATCATGGGTCATCCCCCGAAAAAACGGTTGAAGGCACGTTTAAGCAAGCCCTTGTCCGTGGCCATCTGGTGACCGACCAGGTCTTCGGTCAAATCGCGCAGGGCGGCGGTGATGGCCGCCTTCGGCGCATGCAGCCCCAACGGCACGCCAGTGTTCTGACTCTGGCTGACCAGGTTGAAGTCATTGGGCAATTTCGACAGGTTCGTGCAACGCAGGGCCTCGCCGATGTCCTTGAGGCTGACGGCGGCGTTTTTGTCATAGCGATTGATCACGATCTGCAACTGATCCCCGCGCACGCCCAGGTCTTCACGCAGGATCCGCACCAGGGCGCTGGCATCGCGCAGGTGGCTGACGCTCTGTTGCACCACCACGTACACCCGGTCCACCTGCTCCAGCACCGAGCCGGTGAGGTGGTCGATCTGCCGCGGCAGGTCCACCACCACCCAGTCATAGCTGGTACGGGCCAGTTGCAATAGGGCATCGAGCTGTTCGGGTTGGGCGTCCTGGGGCAGGCACAACTCGCCGGCCCGGCCACCGAGCACATGCAGGGTCGGGCTGAAGTGGCTGCAAAAACCCCGCAGCGCGACGCTGTCCATGTCATCGATCTGCTGCAGCACTTCCAGATGGCTGTGGGACTGCGCTACGTCCAGGTAATGGGTCACGCTGCCAAATTGCAGGTCCATGTCCAGCAACAGCGTATTGCCGGCCCGGGCGCTGAGTTGTTGGGCCAGGTTGCACGCCACCAGGGTTCCGCCGGAACCGCCCTTGGCGCTGATCACCGCGATCAGCTTCCCTTCATTGCCGTTGCCGAGGCGGACTTCCGTCACCAGGCGATTCAGGGCCGCCACCAACTCTGTATCGGCGATGGGTTCGGGCAGCACGTCCCGGGCGCCGGCCTGCATCGCCAGGCGCATGCCCTCCTGCTCACCCAAGGGACCACACACCAGCATCGGCGGACGTTCATGGGCCGGACGTTGCAGCAAGGCTGACAATTCTTCGCGCCACAGGTGGCTGACGCGTAGCAGCAACAGGTCGGGCATGCGGTCCAGGCCGTAGAGCGGGTCGACATGCCCGTTGCTGACCAGGCGCGTACTCACCTCAAGGCCAGGCATACGCTGGCAGACGCATTGCAGGTCACGCAGGGCCGTGGCATCGCGGCTGCTGATCAGTATCCGCAGCCCGGCTCTGCCAGTCGCGGTCGAAAGCGGAGTTTCCCTGGTATTCAGCATGGTGTGATCTCCCCGGAATCGGAATGACGCCCAAGGCTTTCGCGTGGCAAGGTTGCCCTGAACGCGGGCAAGGTAATGGGCACGCCTAAGCCGGGAATGAACAGGTTGAAAACGAAGTTCTCCACGCTCAAGCGAACGTAGCGAATGGCACGGAAACCGTTGGCGCCGGAGGTGTCGGCTGGGTTCGCCACGACGGCTCCGTTGACATCCAGGTAGGTCAGCGCCAGGTTCGAGGTCGCCAGGCTGGTGATCAGTTGACTGGTGCCGGCGTCCGTCGCGGCGTTGAAGATGGCCCGACGCAACACCACCGGGTCGCTGATATTGCACACCGCCGCCAGCCGGACTCCACGGCGCGCCGCTTCATCCAGCGCGTTGACCGTGAAGTACAACCGGCCCATTTCCACCACGCCGAACAGCAGGATGAACACCAGCAAGCCCACGAAGGAAAACTCCACGATGTAAGTGCCGCGCATGTGTTTGTGATTCATCACAGCGCCCTCATCACGGTGGTTGCGACCAACTGGATGCCCAAGGGAATGGCATTGCCGAAAAATCCTGGAATCGAACCGGTGCAGTTACCCGCACCAATCACCGGACAGAAGGGGTAGGTAATGGTGACGCGCACATGATCGATGCCCTCGGCGGCGACCTGAACGTGAGCCGTGGTCAACCCTGACACCACGGCGGTGCCGGTAGCACTGGGCACGCCATACACCGCGACGTTTTTTGTCTGGGTCAGCAACGTGTTGTTCAGCGTGATGCCGCCCAGGGTGGTATTCCACGCCTGGCTGGCGACGAAACGGTCGGCATCGCGACTGGCCTGCAATAGCACGTTGTATTGGTAGAGCATGCGGCCGAACTCGCCGAAGGCCAGCAGCAACAACAGCAGCAACGGCAGCACCAGGGTGAACTCCACCAGCGCTACGCCTTGCTGGGCTTGTGCGGGTTTGAAATGAGAAAGTCCCATGACGCCTCCTACGAGTCGGTGCTCGGCGTGCCGCTGCCGTTGAGATAGGTTTTGTAGAGCTGGATGATCTGCGGGCCGGAATCGGTGGAGGGCGTAGGACCGGGCACGTTGTCGCCTTCGCACTCCTGGACGAACTGGCCGAAGATAATGGACTCCGAACCACCGCCGTCCACCGGCTGCACGACGAAATAGCAGCCGAACCCCAAGACTGGAATCGACGTCGAGCCGCTCAGCTTCCCGGCGCAATCACCGATCACGATTTTCAACATCCGGCGCTCGAAAACCCCGTTGCTTTCACAACCGCTGCCGCCCCCCGCCACACAGGCGGCGACCTGGGCCCGCCAGTCGTTGTAGTCCTGTATCGCCTCGCCGCCCGCCGAAAGATCGCCGTTGCTCGAATTGATGGATTGGCCTTTGTATTGCGCCTGGGAGAGCGCATCGTTGTAGGTGATCGCCGGGGTGCCTGAGGACGTGACCAGGTCCGGCGGGTAGTCCGAAGAACTGACGGGGCCGTTGTAGATACCGAAGCGCGTATTCAAGCCTTGGGAAGTAGGACCGGCTTTATTACCTGGCGCAGTCTGGACGTTGTCGCCGACACTGCGGCAAACCGAGCCACCACCGGCCAGATCCTCGCGGACTGCGCTGCCGCCTGAGCCGAAATCCAGCAATTGGAAGTTGCCCGGGCCGATGGGTGATGTGTTCCCCGCCGCCGTTTTCAAGACTTCCAGATCGCCAAACTGATACCCCCAGAAGTTGCCGGCGGCCGGGTCGTATTGAGTGGGATCGCCACAGACCATCAACGGCGCCAGATCACACGGAGAGGTGGGGCTGGGCCCCGCGGTGGCAATCGCCGCCACGCGCTTGTTGCCCAAGCCGGCGCTGCCCATCGTTTGCACGAAGCTCCAGAAAAAACCGTTCAATTGATAACTGGCCACCGACACCCGTACGTATTTGGCATCGGTAGGCCCTGGATAGGAGAACGGGCCGTAGACGCTGCTGGACAGTTCCACCACGGCAAACGCCCCCGGGTTGCCAGCAACGGCGGTTGCCAGTTCGGTGTTGCCGGCGGCGTTGGCGTTTCTGTTGAGCGTGTCCAGGGCCGCCGCGCGAGTGGTGCTGGCCATGTTGATGCTGCCACTCACCTGGCTCAGGGTCTTGGCCCCGCCCAGGGCGGCGGCATCCACCGCATTTTGCAGACGCGTCTTGTTCAGCAGCATGTGCCCGCCATCCAGGGCCAACGCCGCCATCATGGAAATCGCTACCAACGCGATCACCATCAGTACACTCACCGCCCCTCCCTGGCGCCGGATATTGGCATTCATCATCGAGCCCTCATACAACATTTGAGGATCGGCATCGCCACGGCCCGCAAGGGCCTGGCATGGAGGGTGTTACTCAGCGGACATTGATCACACTGCTTTCAGTTCCGCGGATCAGCGTGATCGCCCCGCCTTGCGGCTTGGCACTGCGCTGTACCACAGGTTTTGGCAGTGGAGCGGCCATCGCCACGACTGGCGCCGGGGCTGGCGGTGCAACGGCCACGGCCTTTTTCTCCAGGTTCAACGGGTTGCGCAAGGCCAATTGCAACTTGCCCTCGGTCTGCGCAGTGACCAGCAGTTCCGCTTCGGTGGCCGACATCTCCAACGTCACAGCACGCACCACTACGGGTTGGGTCTTGTCCGTGCCTGCGGTCTGGTCCACGGCCAGTACCCGCAGGTTTTCCAGGAGGGTCCGGGACGTCGCACTGTTGCTGCCGGCACTGGTGGTCTTGGTCGCCAAGACATCGACCCGGTTGCCCGGCAGGAGGAAGCCACCCACGCCGACCACATCATCCACCCTTACCGAAATGGCGCGTTTGTCCGGTGCGATCAGCGAAGCCAGGGTGCTGCCACCCAGGTGCTCACTCAACCGCGCGCCCCGCACGATGTCGCCACGCAGGATGTCGAAGGTGGCGATCTTGCCTACGGCCTGCTCGCTGGAATCGAAGGCGTCGTCCGGGATCGTGTCCATGGGCATGCGCACGGTGGTGACCTGCTGGGCCTCGACCATTTGCCCGAAGGGGATTTCCACCGTGGCGACCACCACGCTTCGCAAGTGGTCATCGGGGGTCGCATTGAGTCGTGCGCTCAGCCAGGAGTCGGCCATCCATGCGGCACCAAGGCCCATTACCAGGGAAACGCCTATCAGGGGAAGCGTACGAGAGCTCATGTCGGTATCTCCAGATCAAAGGAAGTCGAGCTGAACGAAATAGTTGTGCCAGGCCCATTCCAACTCTTGCGGTGACAGGGGCCCGGAACCGCCCAGGTAGCGCTGGCGGTCAAGCGCCATGTTCAACAGGTCACGGGGATGGCAAGGCACCAGCGGCATGCCTTCGCCTGCGTAAAGCCGCTGCAGGACATAGCGCACCAACAGGGGGTCATACGGGATGCCCAGGCGTTCGCATTCCTGGCGCCAGATCTGTTCGTACTCCTCGGGCTTGAGGTAGCCGAACTGCACCTTGTAGCCAATGCGCCGCAGGAAGGCCTCGTCGGCCAATTCGAGGGGATTGAGGTTGGTGGAAAACACCAGCACCAGGTCGAATGGCAGCTCGCAATGCCGGCCGCCGCCCAGGTTGATGAAGTCGCGCTTCTCCTCCATGGGCACGATCCAGCGATTGAGCAACTCGGCTGGGGCCATGCGCTGGCGGCCCATGTCATCGATGATGAACAGGCCGTTGCTGGCCTTGAGCTGCAAAGCCGCCTGGTATTGCCGGGTGAACGGGTCGTAGCGCACGTCCAGCTGTTCCATGTTCAGCTCGCCGCCGGTAATGACGATCGGGCGTTTGCAGCACAGCAGCCGGCGGTCGATGCCTTCGTTGAGCATCAGGTTGTTCGATTGGCCGTGGTCATCCAGGCGCTGGTGCACCTGCGGGTCGTAGATCTCGATGACCGACTCGTTGATGACGATGGCATGGGGCACCCAGATCGCCTCGGCGAACAGCCGGATCAATCGGCTGCTGACATAGGTTTTGCCCGTGCCCGCCGGACCGTAGATCATGATCGCCCGCCCGGAATTCAGGGCGACGCCCAACTGGTCGAGCATGCCTTGGCTCAGCACCAGGCCGGCCAAGGCCTGGTGCATGTCCTTGGCGGTGATGCGGCCATGGTGAATGGTCTGGATCTTGATCAGCGAGCGATAGGTGCTCACCGGGAACGGGGCCGCGCCGATGTAGCCGCTACGGGCCAGGGCGTCACGCGCCGAACTGCGACCGCGTTCGGTCAGGCCATAGCGCAGCGTCTGTACACCCGTTTGCCCCAGCTGGCCCAGCACTTCGACACGACCGTCCTTGCGCAGGAACGCCAGGACCTCTTCCAGCACCGCGCCGGTCAGGGCCAGGCGCTCCACCAGCCGCGACATGTCCAGCACACCGGCGTCGTGCAGATGCTTGCACACCAGCTCACCCAGGAAACTGTCGCTCAGGCCGGTGTCGCGAATGGTGCAAGGTTGTGGCGCCAGGCGTTGGACCGCTTCCCGTTCGCTGGGGTAGGCATCGCTATCGTTGATGACGTGCATGACTAGACTCCCCAGCCGCCGGCAACCAGTTGCCAGTAAACGCTGTTCAAAGTACCGATCAGGATCGCAATCGAATAAGGAAAGGGTTTACCGGCCACTTCATCGGAAGTCGGCGCCAGATAGGCCTGGGCTCGCACCATCAACCAATAGCGCCCCAAGGTCTGGAGCAGTTGGCCACGGGCCAGGACGATCAGGAAACCGCACACACCGCCGGCGATCAGGCTGAACAGCGCCGCCCACAGTGCGTAATGAAAAGGCAGGAAGCTGCCGACCATGGTCATCAGCTTGACGTCACCGGCGGCCATGCCACCCACCGCGTACATGGGCAGGAACAACCCGAAACAGATCAGCATGCCCAATAGGCTGTCGCCCAGGCCGCCGAGCCCACCGGTATAAACCTGGCCGGCCAACCCCAGGGCAAGGCCCAACAGGACCAGCGTGTTGGGGATGCGGTGGCGAAGCAGATCGCTCACCACCGCCACACCCAGCAGTCCCAGCAGCAGCACCGTCGACACCAGCAATTCCATGGACATGATGCGTCTCCCTAGTGTGATTATCGTTAGCAGGCGACGTTGCCATTGGCGGCTTGGCACAACGCACGGATCTTGGTGTCCACTGCGCCGCCCAGAAGGACGAATGCCGCTGCCACCAACACCGTGATCAAGCCACCCGCCACCGCGTATTCAACAATGGTCAGGCCGTCTTCATCTTTGGCGAACTTGCTGATCGAAGTTCTTATTGTCTGGAAAGTCATTTCATGAACCTCACGCGCGTTAAGAAGTTATGCTACGAACTTGGTTGGAGGGGACAGCGCGAAGTCCATTTGATTGATTCGTTGTACTCACTGCAAAAGAGTCGCAAGCGTTATTCCCTTGAAAGTAACCGTGCCCCCTTCACCGCAAGTTGCCGCTGTCAGCAAGCAACGTTGCCGTTGACCGCCTGGCACAGCGCACGGATCTTGGTATTCACGGCACCGCCCAGAAGAACAAACGCAGCGGCCACCAAGACGGTGATCAACCCACCGGCCACGGCGTATTCCACAATGGTCAGGCCATCTTCATCTTTGGCGAACTTCAGTACCGAAGCCTTGATTGTTTGAAGAGTCATTTCGCACACCTCATCGGGGTTGTTTTTCAAGGGCAGTACATTGCGAACTGCCTGATGCAACCCTAGTCAGCAGGTGGTCATAGCCGTTAGGAGGATTTTGCACATCGCTAGGATTTTTTTGCGGCGGGTGGGAAAGGGCCTGCTGGGTCGGAAAATCCATCCGTACCGCAGCGCAGACGGGCGCTCGCGAGCGTCTCGTGGCGGGACGGCGCTAAAAGATCGGTTTTTTATAAAAATTTATTCGGCGAAGTGATAGCACTGTGACAATACTGCTAGCTAAAGGGCAGGAAGAACCTCTGGGTAGTCGTCCTATGACGCCAAGTCTGACTGAAAAACCAAAGCTGTTATGGTTCGATCTGACTCACGATCGGTCCACCAAGGAACTCGTCTCCCAATTCCAGGACACGTGCGACTGCACGCTGGCAAAAAACGCCATGCTGCCCAGCGCGGAACAGGTCGACATGATCTGCATCCATTTCGACCGCCCGGACACGCCGGGCCTGCGACGCCTGTTGGAGATCAAACGAACCGTACCTGGCACGCCCATCACCATGTTCACCGTGCAGCACTCCGAAGAGTTGGCGGTGTGGGCCATGCGCTCCAGCGTCTGGGAATACATGGTGCTGCCCTTGTCCGCCGCCGAGAAAAAGCGCTACCTCACGGCCGTGGTGCAACTGTGCGAGTTGCGTCGCAATACCAATGGCCGAGGAAAGACCTCGCAGATCGACCACTCCCCGACCCTGCCGGACAGCATTCGCCTGACCGCCGGGCACCAGAAGCACCAGGCCCTCAGCCACATCATGCTGTACATCGACCAGCATTTTCGCGACAGCATCGATCAGCGCGACCTGGCCAAGCGTTGCGGCATGACGACGTTTCGTTTCAGCCGGGTGTTCAAGGAAGCCAATGGCCTCGGTTTCACTGACTACGTACTGAACAAACGCATGAGCTTCGCCAAGGAACTGCTCGATAACAGCCAGATGCCCATCACCAGCATCGGCTACGAGGCCGGCTTCAAGGACCCGTCCTACTTCGCTCGCGCCTTCAAGCAATATGCCAGTTGCACGCCCAGTGAATACCGTCTTGCATACCAGATGCGCAACGCACATCCGACACCGGAGCCACCGGATGAGGCCGCCCTGGAAGCGATTGAAAACCTGGTGCACAGCCTTGAAGGGTAAAAGGTTTTTTACCGTTATTGATTAATTGCACATCGCAAGTTGTGTCCAAATAATAATATTCACTCCCCTGCCAACTTAGAAAAGACCATGCGTGGCCTGTCTTTACGGCGCCTGGCGGGCTAAGCTGAAACAACATGAATCATCGTGTCGTTATCGGTAATTCTTTTTCGACTGAAACCAACTCTGTCAGCCTTGCATAATGCCAGCCGTTTCCAAATGGATGAACCGTGCTGCACGTCCGTAGGCCGCTCCAGATACAGCAGAGCGGGTTCTCTAGTTGGCATGCTTCATCCAAAAAAAATCGAATAGAGCGCTGATGGGTATATGAAAGCAATCAGTTTAGCGAGCACACGAACGTTGAGCTTGGTGAGTCACGAAGTGTCCGAAACGCTACCCGCCGATGGTATAGAAATAGACATTGTACTCTCCGGCATTTGCGGAACAGACCTGGCGGTATTGTCCGGGCGTGAAGAGGGACAGGTGGGCATCGTCCGTGGTCACGAAGCGGTCGGCGTCGTTGTCAATGTAGGGGCAGGCGTCAAACGCACGCGTAAAGGGATGCGTGTGGTGATAGACCCCAACGAATACTGCGGTAACTGCGAACATTGCAACGCCGCTAGAACCCATCTATGCAATGGCGGTTCAAATGCGGGCCTGGACATCGCCGGCGTCAACAAGCACGGTACATTTGCGGAGCGATTCATAACACGCGAGCGCTTTGTACACTGCATCCCAGACGACATGAGTTGGGAAACAGCCGTCTTGGTTGAACCCGTAGCCTGTATTTTGAACAACATTGAACAAGCCTCCATCAAAGCGGGGGAACGTGTGCTGCTTCTAGGATCGGGCCCCATGAGCCTGGTCGCACAACTACTTTTGCGCGCGATGGGCGTCCATACATGTGCTACCGATTTGAATACCTTTCGAATCGAATTCGGACACTCCCTGGGTTTGAACATTGTGCGCCCTGAGGAACTTGAGTGCCTTGGGCAAAACCAGGAAAAATACGATGTTGTCATCGATACCGTGGGTAATCAGCTCGAGACAGCCGCCAGCCGGGTTGCCCGAGGTGGCAGGATTGTCCTGTTCGGATTCAACGGGAATTATGAATATTCACTCCCTGCAAAACACTTCCTGGTCAATGCCATCAGTATCATTGCCGCAGGCGAGTACAACCAGCACTTCCCCCGGGCGCTGCGCATTGCCCACAGGCTTCCTGAACTTGGAAAGCTAGTCACCCACCGTTATCCCCTTGAAGCTTATTCAACAGCATTTGACAGTTTGTTGAATGATCCTTGCGCACCCACGATAAAAAGCGTCTTCACCCCCAATCCCAAGCACTTGTCACGCTAAAGCTAACCAGCCCTTCAAGTAGACCCCTTATGAAAGTTACTGTATTCAGCCAGATTTCCATCGATGGCAAACTGACGCTCGGCAATGAAGCCTCCAGCAAACCGCTGTTTCAGCATTTCGACGATGAAGACATGCGCTTCATTCATAAATTCCGCGGTGAAGTCGATGCCATCATGGTCGGTCGCAATACGATTATCACCGACGATCCTCAATTGACCAATCGCTATGAGTCCGGTCGTAATCCTGTGCGTATCATTCCTACGACATCGCTCAACTTCCCAGCTTCTGCGAAAATCTTTAGTTCTCCCGAACACACTATCATCGCAACGACAGAAGAAGCACGTGACCACAAGATGGTCGAGCACATCCGCGCGCATGGTAAAGAGGTTCTTTTTGCAGGAACCGCACGAGTCGACTTCAAACAGCTCTTCCCGATGCTTGAAGCTCGCGGAATAAATCACATCATGGTTGAAGGGGGTGGCCACCTGAACTGGCAGGTATTCAATCTTGATCTAGTCGACGAAATCATGCTCATGCAATTGCCTATCATCATTGGCGGCTCAGACACTACCACGCTAATAGATGGCGAAGGATTCCAAGACATTGAAATGACCAAAGCCTTCAAGCTGCATGAGTTTGAAGCACGCTCACACTATAACTTCCTGCACTTCAAGCGTGACCCTCAACAGCGGCGTGCGCATTGATGCTGGCTTTCCAGGGGGTCATTTTCGATATGGACGGTGTGCTGGTGGACAGTGAGCCGGTCTATATGAAACAGGAAAGACATTCCTATGCACGCCATGGCGTGGTGCTTGATGAGGCAGAACTGTCTCGTTTTGTAGGCACCACGCAGCGTCATATGTGGAGCGCCATCAAAACCGAATACGGGCTTGCAGAAGATCTGGACTGCCTCATGGCGGAGCATCACCGGCAGTTGATGGAAATATTGAGTTCCGCCCCCCTGCCTCCCATGCCAGGCGTGACAGAACTTCTCGGCGCATTACAGAGAGCGGGAATACCTTGTGCAGTCGCCTCTTCTTCACCGCGAGCACTCGTTGAGCTGATTTTACGTAACGCTGGGCTGCAGCTTTTTTTCAGTGAGATCGTGTGTGGCGATGACGTTACGCACAGCAAGCCAGATCCCGAGATCTTTCTCATGGCCGCCAAACGCCTGGGTCTCCCACCGTCATCCTGTGTGGTGATTGAAGACTCCGCTCATGGTGTGGCGGCAGCAAAAGCCGCCAGCATGTTTTGCGCGGGTTTGCTCAACCCCAATTCAGGGCAGCAGGACCTGAGCGCGGCGGATTTACGTGTTCACCACCACTGGGAAATAAACCACTGGCTTTTCGGGTAATAAACGCATGAAAAAACTGAGTATCTCAGACTGGACCTGGATTAACGTCCCCGAGCGATCGTCCATCAACGATCAGGAAATCATTATCCACACCACACCCGACACCGATTTCTGGCGAGGCACCTATTACGGCCTGGAGTATGACAATGCTCCGGCCATTGTGGTGGCCAGCGAGGAACAATACTGGACATTGAAGGCCAAGGTATCTTTTGCCTCAAGTACCTACTTTGACCAATGCGGCCTGTTTATCTACCAAGATAAAAACCACTGGATGAAAAGCGGCATCGAATACCAGAACAATGGTTTCCAGCAGCTGTTCTCTGTCGTGACCAACAATGGTTTTTCAGACTGGTCCATGGCTGATTTCGATCGCGTCACCCAGACCATGTATTACCGCCTGAGCCGAAGAGGCAGCGACTTCCTTCTGGAAAACTCGGTTGACGGGGCACAGTTCTGCATGATGCGTATGTTCCACCTGTTCCATGCAGAAGAACTCGTCCGGTTCGGGTTCTTTGCCAGTAGCCCGGGCGATTCATCTTTCGCGGCACACTTTTCAGAGATTGAATGGACTGAATGCTGTTGGAAAGCGCACGGCGCCCCACGTTTCTAATTTCAAGAGTTTTATACCTGATGCTGTCTGCGCCCAATCCCCATCGACACGCGCTTTACGCTTGTTATGCAGCCATGCTGTGCCTGGCCATGGCACTCAACTTCCTGCCGGTGTACCTGACGACGTTCAGTGATGCCTTTGGCCCCTCGTCAGGGCTGACTACGGAGCAACTGGGACGGATTCCGGCGGTCATGTTCCTCAGCTTTATAGTGGCCATTCTGGTCACCGGGCCATTGGCAGACCGAGGGGACGCCAGGCGGATCATTCTCTTTGGGCTGATGACCACTTCAGCAGGTCTGGCCCTTGTGGCTTTTGCCCCTTCCTATACCTTCCTGCTCTTCGCGGTTGCCATCATGGGTTTCGGTGCGGGTGTGCTGGATATGATCCTCAGCCCTATTGTCGCAGCCCTGCAACCCGAACGCCGAAGCGCCGCCATGAACTGGCTGCATTCGTATTTCTGCATTGGCGCGGTAAGTGCCGTGCTGATCGCAAGCATCGCCCTGAGATGGGACATTTCCTGGCGCATGGTCGCCTTGGGCTTGATCATTGCCCCGCTTGCAACCTTTCTATTGTTCCTGCGATTGCCCCTGCCACCGCTGATACAGGAGCACGTGCAACGCGAATCCATGCCCGCGCTTATCAGACAACCCTATTTCATCGCCTGCATGATCGCCATCTTTCTAGGAGGAGCTACGGAAACGGGACTGTCTCAATGGCTGCCCGCCTTCGCTGAACAAGGATTGGGCTACTCGAAAGAAGTGGGGGGGTTTGCGCTCGCCGGTTTTTCAGTGGGCATGGCCCTCGGGCGCATGGCTGCCGCTCTGCTGCAAGAACGGATACCCGCCGTTTCACTGATGCTAGGCTGCTGCGCCGTGACCGTCGTCCTGTTTTTCGTGATCAGCTTCACCCCCAGCCCCGCATTGGCGTTAACCGCTGCCATCGCCGCAGGGTTCTCAGGCAGTTGCCTATGGCCCACGATGCTCGCCATTACCGCAGATGCCTACCCTCAAGGTGGAGCAACCATGTTCTCTGTACTGACAGCCTCGGGTAATGCCGGATGCAGTCTGATTCCATGGCTTGTGGGAATTATTTCAGCGCATTCGGATTTGCACATCGGTTTACTGGCGGTCACCCTCTGCCCCGCCGCCATGATGCTATTACTCGTGTGGATGTCTCGCTGGCCACAGAAGCATCCCCACCCGTGCCAGAGCTAGACCGGACGCCCATGGCCGGGGAGCGACCTCGTCGATCGAGCACTCCCCGCCCCTGCCTGACAGGCGCCCTGACTCACGGGGCGAGCTTTCTTCTCTCGATGGGAATGGACAGGACAATGCTGGTACGCGTCTCTCCGTATGCGTTGATTTTCGCAATGATGTCCTCGATTTCAGCCATGGATCTGGCGTAGATCCGGATCAGATAGGAATCGTTTCCCGTGATGTGCAGGCATTCAACGACTTCAGGTATGTCGGTGAGCGTTGCTATTAATTTGGATTTCGCCGGCTTGAGGGTGGTGATGCCGACGACAGCTGATATGCCGTACCCCAGTTTGGTTGGATCTAACTGAGCGTGATAGCCCTTGATGACCCCTGAGTCTTCAAGTTTGCGCAACCTGTCATTGGTGGCAGGAATAGAAAGACCTGCGTGCTTGGAAAGCTCTGTGATGGAAATGCGACCACAGTCCTGTACCTTACCCAGGATTTTGACGTCTATACGATCCATGTGCGTTTTCCCCGGTTAAAAGTATAAATTTTAATGAAAAGCCCGCGTTTTTCATTAAAAAAAGCATGCACCAAAATAAAGCAGAGCGCTAGTCTATTTCCAGCCTGAAAGCCTGAGGGCAATCAATAGCCCTGCTCTTTAGCGTGACGCACTCATAATAAAATATTCTCTCCAGGGATGGTGCTCGCATGGAAGATGAGAAGATAAAGTGTGGAAAAAAGTCATACTCATTCGCTCAGTACATTGGCACGCAAGTACTAAGTTTTCGCCACTTCAAGAAGGACCAGCTCCTGATGTACTTGACGGGTGTCGGTTTCTTTTCACTGGGCGCCAAGTGCTTCATCATCAGTCAACTGGGTACCGACCCATTAGACGTCTTGATCATTTCCATCGATAAAATACTTATGCTCGGCATGGGCATTTGTTCGGCTATCGTGTCGCTCTTCTTCCTGACATGGTGGATGCTCTGGAACAAAAAATACCCGCCGATAAGTCCCTTTATTACAACAACGCTGACCGGCCTGTTGATTGATCTCTGGTCAGGGTTGGGGCTCGGAGAGTATTTGATCGCGAGAATGAATGAGTACATGTTATTGGCGACGGGACTGGTGTTATGTGCCTACTCCTCCGCGCTGATCATCATGAGCGGTATTGGAATCAGAATCATGGACCTCGTGGTCCTGACCATGGTTTCCAAGTGGGGCTGGTCATTCACCAAAGCCAAAATGATCATTGAAATCGGCATCTTTTCGAGCGGATGGCTTTTAGGCGGCCCGTTCGGCGTGGGAACGATCGCATTCCTGCTGGTGATCGGCCCGCTTATTCAACCCTTCATGAACATGAATGCCAAGCGCTTTTCTCTCAAGAACTATGGATTGATTCGCGCTTCATCCGCCTACTAACACCCATAAAGATAGTTGCCATCCATGGCAGCGGGATTGTTTCGCCTCGATTTTTTTCAACCGATGATATTGATAACAACTTCCGTGATGAGGAGTGAGAAAGATGGACACTACAAAAAATAAAAACTGGACCTTGGAAAGCAGCCCGGCAAAACTGGAAGAAATACTCCCGGGGGGCGTCGTCAAGTGTCATCTTTCCCCGCGAAACTGTGTCATACAGGAGGGCAAGGTAGGTTTTTGCAAAGTGCGCGGGAACCGAGGCGGCAGACTCGTTACATTGAACTACGGCAAAGGTGTTCACAGCACGGAAGAAACGATTGAGACCGAAGCCGTTTTCCACTTTGCCCCTGGAGAGCGGATCCTGTCCCTGGGCAATATCGGTTGCATGCTCAACTGCGGTTATTGCCACAACTGGAAGACCTCGCAGGCCAAGTACGTCACCGACAAAGACGTTTACTACTACACCCCTGAACAAGTTGTGGAAACCGCACTCAAGCACGGCATACGCGTCATTTCCTGGACGTATAACGATCCCGTTGTCTGGCATGAGTTCATCCTCGACACGGCAAGGCTGGCCAAGGAAGCGGGCCTGATCAACCTATATAAATCGGCATTCTTTATCAGTGAAGAAGCCATTGATGAATTACTGCCGGTCATCGATATTTTCTCGATTTCGCTGAAATCCATTTCCCCGGAATACTACCGCAAGGTCACCACCGGCTGGGTAGAGCCAGTCCTGGCGGGAATCAAGAAGGTCTACGACGCCGGCAAATATGTCGAGGTCAGCACCTTGATGGTGACCGACATCAGCGACGACGAGGAAACGGCCCGGAAAATCAGCCAGTGGGTATTGGATGAGCTGGGCCCGAATGTGCCGTTGCACTTCGTCAGGTTCCATCCCGATTACAAAATGAGCAACAGCATCCGTACCCCCGTGGACCGGTTGCTGAAGGCTCGGGACGTTGCTCGGAGCATGGGCGTAGAGCATGTCTATCTGGGCAACGTGAATGACGTTGAGGGCACCAACACCAGTTGCAACAACTGTAACGCCCTGCTCGTCACCCGCTACGGTTTGAACGCTGAAATCATCGGGCTGGACAGCAAGGGTTGCTGCTCTCAATGCGGGCACGATGCGCATTTCAAATTGCTGGGTGAACACCAGGCGAACGTTCCTGTCGAGCTGCGCGAGGAAGCGCTGAGCGCTTACGAAAAACGCAAGTTCGAGTGGCATGGGGATATCGTGTCGCTGCACGCTCAAGTGCTGAATACCGAAGACTTCGAACAGACCGTCTACCTGCGGCGCAACTATACGGACGGGCACAACAGCGATTGGAAATCACTGACGCTGCGGCCACATGAAAGCTATCGATTCATTATTGCCAAGGCACGCATCGACGAAACCGGTCCTGAGGTCTGGCTCCCCAACGGGGTGAACTCGAACCTTCATGAAGTATTCGACAGGGCTCACTTCCCCACCGAATCGATTGAAGAAATTGGTATTTCGCAAAACGACATTACCCCGACCATTGGTTACGAGGGCAAGCAGAACATGTATGAACAGGTCATCAAACTGGTCAGCCAAGCATGAAAGTGTCTACTGAAATACTTCATATCAAGGTCGATGACCGGGACGCCCGACCTTCGGTCACGCCTATTTATCAGTGCAGCGCCTTCAGCGCTGACTCGGCCTTCTTCTACTCAAGGAAGGCCAATCCCAACGTGAGTGAATTGGAACAGGTTGTCGCGTCCCTGGAGGGCAGCGAATATGCCCTGGCGTACAGCACCGGGATGAGCGCCATCTACATGGTGTTGGAACTGTTGAAGCCGGGTGCTTCACTGGTCATCAACAAATACATCTATGGCTGCTCTTATAAATTGTTCCAGCGGTATGCAGCACGCATCGGCGCACACCTGACGATTCTGGATCTCACCACGCAAGACGGGTTGAATGCCTTGCCGGCGAACGTCGACATGGTCATTTTCGAAACACCGACCAACCCGTTCCTGAAAGACATTGATATTCATGCGGTCAGCCGGGCCGTCAAGCAAAACAACCCGCAAGCGCTGGTGGTGGTTGACAATACTTGGGCCACGCCGATATTTCAGAAGCCGTTGAACTTTGGCGCCGACATTTCACTGTACAGCGCCACCAAATACTTCTCCGGGCATAGCGACGTCATGGGCGGTCTGGTTCTGGTCAACAGTGAAATGATTTACAACCGCCTGCTTGAGGGTCGCTTTTATTCAGGCACGATATTAACGCCCAATAGCGCATGGTTGCTTCGCAGAAGCATGCAGACGTTCAACCTGCGCATGGAAAAGCACAGCCAGACGACAGCCAGCATGCTCAACTATCTGCGCGAGCTGCCTTTTATCGAGCATGTCTATTACCCACGCATCGATGGCAAACAACTGACCGGTTACGGCGGCATTGTGTTTGTCGATATTCGACCCGACCTGGTTCCCTTCTACAAAACGTTCACCAGCACGCTCAAATGGTTTGGCACGGGCACGGGAATGGCCTGCGTGACGTCGATGGTTGCCCAGCCCTTCAGTGGCAGCCATGCCTCGATGACGGATCAGGAAAAAGCGGACATGGGCATCGAGAAAGGCCTGGTTCGATTGTGCTTTGGCCTGGAGGACCTGGATGACCTCAAGGAAGACCTGCTGCAGGCATTCGAAGCCATGGAGCGCAAGGTCGATCAAGAAAGCTCACTCGATCCTGCGTAGCGGGTGTTGATCATGAGCAACGGGCCTTCAATGGCTCGTTGCTTTTTTATGGAGAAGCGAAAGTGTCCAGCGCACTCGAAAGCACGATATTCGACGACCCCATCCTGAACGTCATTCACCTACTAAACTCGATTGCCCAAGAAAACCCGGAGGCCATTTCACTGGCCTCCGGTCGACCCGATGATGAGCAGTGCGACCCTTCGCTCATCGACAGGGGCCTGAGCCAATACAAAGATCACGTTGCCGGCACCGAACAGTCACTTGCGACGCTGCTTTGCCAATATGGAAAAACCGCTGGAATCATCAATGAAATAATCGCCAGCCATCTGCAGGTGGATGAAGCGATCAACGTTGCCAACCCTGAAAGCATTGTGGTGTGCATGGGCTTTCAAGAAGCCTGCACCTTGACGCTCCTGTCCATTTTTGAAGGCGGAGGGGTTTTATTGGTACCTGATCCGGTGTTTTCCGGGATCACGGGTATCGCAAAACTGCTGGGTATAAAAGTAGTCCCCGTCCCCATGGCCGCCTTTCTTGATCCGATCGCCCTGCGCAGGTTCATCGAAGCACTGGAATCCAGAGGTGAAAGAATCAAGGCGCTTTATGCGATTCCGGACTTTAGCAATCCTACTGCCGACAGCCTTTCCCATGACGACAGGAGAGCCATGCTCTCTCTGGCCGATGAAAAGAACTTTTTCATTCTCGAAGACACTGCCTACCGTTACTTCAGGTACGAAGGCGATGCCATTGCGTCGATGAAGTCCATCGACAGCCGTCGGGTGTTCTTGCTGGGCTCCTTTGCCAAATCGATTTTCCCGGGCTTGCGCATGGGCTATGTGGTCGCCCCAGAGGGCACTGGGGTCATGTCCTTCAGCGGTCGATTGTGCAAAGCCAAAAGCCTGATCACGGTGAACACCCCCGCCCTGTGCCAAGCGGTTGTCGCAGGCTTGCTGATCGAGCACCACTACTCGCTGAGAGAGCTGAACCAACCCAGGGTGCTGTCTTATACAAATAAAAGGAATCACATGCTTGAATGCCTTGAGCGCGAATTTCCACTCAAAGCCGGCGCTCAAAGAGCGGTCAGTTGGGATCATCCGGCAGGCGGCTTCTTCATCAATGTGCAACTGCCTTTCGTCTTTGGATATTTTGAAATGCGCGAATGCGCCAGGCTGTTCAAGGTGATTGTATTTCCCACCACGTTGTTTTCACTGATGAATGAGGCCACCACCCAGGTCAGGCTGTCATTCAGCAATGCAACCACCTCGCAAATCACCCAGGCGATAGGCCGTTTCAGGGCGTACGTCGAGTTCAGGCTGCAATAAACGTCCTGCGTGCACGTAGGGAGACACCAAGGCTTATGCCCCGCTCAGCGAGGCATAAAAGCTTGGGTCAGATTGCCGTGGCCAGCATGACGCCAGTGGCGACCTGGTAGGCCCCCAGGAGGGCGATGGTTGCCCCTGAAAAGTAGTTGATCAGCCTTAGTTTCGATTCGGCAATCCGCGCCTTGAAAATGGAGGAGAACCCACTCAACCCCAGCCACCAGGCAGCCGAGCCCAGGAAGATACCGGTCACCATCGGCAGCAAGGCGTGCTGGCCGCCTTGGTTACTGGCCATGCCATCACTCAACGCAGCAAATATCGCGATAAACGACAAGATGGTCATGGGGTTGGAAAGCGTCAGGAACAGCGTGGTCGAGTAGGCTTTGAACAGGTTCGCACGCTCCCCCGCCATGGCCGTCGCGCCACCCTTCGATCGTATTGTCTGATAGCCAATGTAGGCGAGGAACAATCCTCCAAAGATGCACAACCAGGGTTTGAAGCTGATGAGCGTCGCAATGACGGCGGTAACACCCAGGGCACCGATGAATCCATAGATCGAATCGGCTGTGGCCGCGCCCAATCCCGTCGCGAAACCGGCTCTCCACCCAAGCATCAGACTTCGCTGTATGCACAACAGCCCAATGGGTCCTACAGGGGCTGCAATGCACAGCCCAATGACCATCGATTTAACGAAAATCAGCATAAATGCATCTCCAGAATGGGTACTGGAAGGTTAGGAGAAGTGCATTTCTTTAGGAATGAACTATTAATCTTCCTAGGCGTTTTCCCTTGAATTTTGCAGGAAGTATTCTCCACTCCCCTTCAATATTAAGGAAAATCGTCGTCAGCCCCCTCAGACAAGACGAATCGCTGGTCAAAGCCCCTTGAGCGCCGGAAACATAACCTTGGGCATTGAGATGGCCTTTTTTACGCGCAAAAAAAACGCCGCTCAAATGAGCGGCGTTTTTTTGAATTTGGAGCGGGAAACGAGACTCGAACTCGCGACCCCGACCTTGGCAAGGTCGTGCTCTACCAACTGAGCTATTCCCGCA
>NZ_FOTH01000036.1:39217-52051 GCF_900114515.1 Pseudomonas sp. NFACC46-3 | reverse complement strand
CGTTTTCCTTGCCGGTGAAGTAGCCGAGGTTGGCGCCCAGGGTCCAGTCGCCGATGGGCTGGCTGTGGGTCAGGTTGAAATATTGTTGCTGGTAGATGTCGGACAGTTCCGCGTACCAGACGCCGACCTGGGTGCGTTTTTCGTTGAAGGCGTATTCACCGCCGCCGAAGTTGAAACGGTCGGAGGTGAACGCGCCGCGGCCGTTCATGGACATGTCTTCCATGCTCGCGTCGTTGCGCGGGCTGTTGGCGCGGAACTGGCCACCGTACAGCGTCAGGCCGCTGATTTCGGTGGAGGTCACCTGGCCCCCACGGAAGGTTTGCGGCAGGGAACGGCCGTCGTCGGAGCGCAGGATCGGCAGCACCGGCATCCATTCGCCGACCTTCAATTCGGTCTTCGACACCTTGGCCTTGAGGGCCACGCCCAGGCGACCGAAGTCATCGGCGGGGCGACCGTCGTCATGCACCGGCAGCAGTTGCGTGCCGGTGGTGCCGCGCCCGCCGTCGAGCTTGAGCGAGTACGTGCCGAGCACGTCCACGCCGAAACCGACCACGCCCTGGGTGAACCCGGACTTGGCGTCGAGGATGAAACTCTGGGTCCATTCCTCGGCTTTGCCTTGGGCATTGTTCGGGTTGGTGAAGTTACGGTTGAAATAGGCATTGCGCAGGTTCAGCGTGGCTTTGGCATCATCGACGAAGCCTTCGGCGCTGGCGGTCATCGGGAGAAACAGAGACAGGCTGCTGCAACCGAGCAGGATCAGTGCAGGGCTGGTGTTGAGAAGGGTACGGTGGTTTGGACGGTGCTCGGGCGAAAAACGGACACGTGTGCTCACTATGACGCTCCCTACTTTTTTGTTGTTTTTATTTGTTATACGTCGTCGTACAACATGAGGGCGATTATTTGGAAGCCGCACGTCGTTGTCAACTGGCCATTATCGGAATTATCCAAGCCGAGGGTGCTTCAAAATGAGGCGTTTCGATGGTTGCAGGTGAGCGAAGTGAAGATAGAAGGCTTTGACGCCAGGCCTGTACGGGACTCTGAGAACAGTTGTGCGGGGTGTAGTTGTGCGATGACTGGTCTAAGACATTAGTCGAATGCCCACGATCTAATGGATGCAGAAATCTCCTGTGGCGAGGGAGCTTGCTCCCGCTGGACTGCGAAGCAGGCCCAAGTTCTTTGTTTCAGCACAAATTTTTGGGGCGGCTTCGCCACCCAGCGGGAGCAAGCTCCCTCGCCACAGGTGTGCTGTTGACCCTATTCCCAGTCCAAACAGGGCAGTGTTTATCCGAATGTAGGATCCTTCTGGATCGGGCTACGTCGTCTTGCGCCATTGCCTACACCTGCGCCAGAATCCGCCGGCTTGTGCGCCTGGCGGTCGGGTTTTATCGTTTCCGGGTCGCTGAGGAATCAGCGATCGGGTTTGGTAGCCCGGTTTTTTCTGGCGCAAGTGCACCTGATGCAGAAGGTTTTTACGCCTCTGCTTTATGGTGGTCATGCGTAGGGCGTCCTCGGACGCGCCGGGTGCCAGATGACCGGTCTACCAACCTTCGTATGGCCACCACCCTTCGTCTGGTAGCGAGAGTGATGGCTCCAACTTTCTCATCTGGAGTTTCATCTATGTTCAAAGTAACCCCCAACCCACCGAACACCGATTCAGCCTCACCGCGCAAAAAAACCAAGTCCCAAACACGCGACGAAATCACCGACCGCGTCCTCGACCATTACCTGAACCCCAAGCCGGACAAGCCCGAAGCCGAGGCTGCGCCCGGCCAACTCTTCACCGTCATCAAGGACGTCGACACCGAAAGCCTGCTCGCCAACCTCAGCGAAACCCTGGCCTCGGCCAATGTCATGGTCAACGACCTGGCTTTCGACCTGGATGGTTCACGCCGGCATTTCCTCCTGGGCATCCAACAACTGATCGAACTGGGCAGCCTGCTGGCAAACCGTGCACTGGACAACATCGAAACCCGTCAGCCGACATAACCCCCCGTGGCGAGGGAGCTTGCTCCCGCTGGGTGGCGAAGCCGCCCCAAAAAAATTGTGCTGAAACAAAGAACCTGGGCCTGCTTCGCAGTCCAGCGGGAGCAAGCTCCCTCGCCACAAGGGCACTGTGCACATCCGCCGAACATGCACGGTCAAATAGGGAGCGAGCCCCCAGTGTTATCGAAAGTGAGTGAATGCTAACCTTGGCCAACGCTGTCCCCAGGGAGCCCTCATGGGCAATCACAAGATCGAGATTCGTCGCAGTAACGTCGAGAAAATCCTGCTGGCCGCCGAGAAGGTCTTTGCCGAAAAAGGCTTCGGCAGCACCGCCATGGCCGACATCGCCGCCGAAGTGCAATTGCCCCGTTCCAACCTGCACTATTACTTCAGCACCAAGAGCGAACTCTACAGCGCCGTGCTTTTCGACCTGCTGGAGGTCTGGAAGCAGGACGCCTTGTGCTTCGAAATGTTCGACGACCCCCGGGTGGTGCTCAGCAGCTACATCCGCGCCAAGATGAACCACTCCCGCAGCCGTCCCTACGGCTCGAAAGTCTGGGCCAACGAAATCATCCACGGCGCCCCGACCCTGGGTGAGGCCCTGGACGCCAGCCTTTATGACTGGGCCAAGATGAAGGAAGCGAAAATCCGCCAGTGGGTGGAAGACAAACGCATCCTCCCGATAGAACCCTCAAGCCTGCTCTACATGATCTGGGCCTCGACCCAGCACTATGCCGATTTCGACCACCAGATCAACATCCTCAACGACCACCAGCCGCTGTCGGACATGCAGTTCGAACGGGCGGTGCAGACCGTGACCAGTGTGATTTTGCGGGGGATTGGGTTGGAGCCCTGAGGTTTTATGCTGTGGCTTAGGGCCTCATCGCGAGCTTGCTCGCGATGGCGTCAGCCCAGGCACCTCAACTTTCAAACCGCCACATGATAGGGATTACGCGGATCATGGTTCCAATCCAGGAACGGCTTGCCCGTGTCCACCGTCACCATTTCGATGCAGTCCTGCACCGGGCAGGTGATCTGGCACAGGTTGCAGCCCACGCATTCTTCATCGATCACTTCATATTTACGCGTGCCGTCTGCTTGCTTGAGGCTGGCGATGGCCTGGTGTGAGGTGTCTTCGCAGGCGATGTGGCAGCGACCGCAACCGATGCACGCCTCTTGGTCGATTTTCGCGATGACCTGGTAGTTGATGTCCAGGTACTTCCAGTCGGTGGTGTTATCCACGGCGCGACCGGAGAACGCCTGGAGGTTGGCGTGGCCGTGATCGTCCATCCAGCGTGACAGGCCGTCCTTCATCTCATCGACGATGCGAAAGCCGTGCAGCATTGCCGCCGTGCAGACCTGCACCGCGCTGCTGCCCAGGGCGATGAATTCCGCCGCGTCGCGCCAGCTGCCGATGCCGCCGATGCCGCAGATCGGCAAGCCTTGGGTCTGTGGGTCGCGGGCGATTTCGGCGACCATGTTCAGCGCGATGGGCTTGACCGCCGAGCCGCAATAACCGCCGTGGGTGCTCTGGCTGCCGACACTGGGCAGGGCGACCATGCGGTCCAGGTCGACGCTGGTGATGGAGTTGATGGTGTTGATCAACGACACCGCATCCGCGCCGCCGCGATGGGCCGCCCGGGCGGCGACGCGGATGTCGGTGATGTTCGGCGTGAGCTTGACGATCACCGGCAACGAACAATAGGTCTTGCACCAGCGGGTCACTTGCTCGACGTATTCCGGCACCTGGCCGACCGCCGCGCCCATGCCGCGTTCCGGCATGCCGTGGGGGCAGCCGAAGTTCAGTTCGATGCCGTCGGCACCAGTGGCTTCCACCAACGGCAGGATGCGTTTCCAGGATTCTTCGACGCAGGGCACCATCAGCGACACGATCAACGCCCGGTCCGGCCAATCCTTTTTCACCTGGGTGATTTCCCGCAGGTTGATCTCCAGGGACCGGTCGGTGATCAGCTCGATGTTGTTGATGCCCAACACCTCGCGATTGGCGCCGTAATGGGCTGAGTAGCGCGACGACACGTTCACGGCCGCCGGATCTTCCCCGAGGGTTTTCCAGACCACGCCCCCCCAGCCGGCCTCGAAGGCGCGGACCACGTTGTAGGCCTTGTCGGTGGGCGGCGCGGAGGCCAGCCAGAACGGATTGGGGGCTTTGATACCGGCGAAGACAATCGACAGATCGGCCATTTACGCAGCCTCCACGTTGAGCATCAGTTGAGTGTTGATCGCCTCGGCGGCGAGCTTGCCGTGCTGCACGGCCTGCACGGTGAGGTCCTGGTCCAGGCTGGTGCAATCGCCGCCGGCGTAGACACCGGGAATGCTGGTGCGCAGGTGTTCGTCCACCAGGATCCGCCCGTCCTGGCGCTTGAGCTCCCGGGCCAGCGGGTCCACCAGTGCGTTGTCATCGAAGGCTTGGCCGATGGCTTTGAAAATGGCGTCGGCGGGCAGGTCGAAGGTGTCGGTGCCGATGACCAGCCGACCGTTTTCCAGGTGGGTGCGGGAGAAGCGCATGCCGCGCACATGCCCCGTGTCGTCGAGCAACACCTGTTGCGGCTGCGCCCACGTCAACAGGCGCACTTGATTGGCCTTGGCAATGTCTTGTTCATGGACGGTGGCGCCCATGTCTTCCAAGCCACGGCGGTACACCAGGCTGACGTCCCGGGCGCCGAGGCGAGCCATTTGCACGGCCATGTCGATGGCGGTGTTACCGGCGCCGAGCACGATGCAGCGGTCGGCCAGGGGCAACTGGCTGAGGTCGTCGGCCTGGCGCAGTTCGCGGATGTAGTCGGTGGCGGCCAGTAGCCCCGGCGCCTGTTCGTCGCTCAGGCCCAGTTGTTTGCTGGCCGCCAGGCCGAGGCCGAGGAACACCGCGTCGAACTGCTGGTGCAGGTCGCTCAGGCTCAGGTTCTCGCCGAGTTTCTGGCCATGGCGGATTTCGATGCCGCCGATCTCCAACAGGAAGTCCAGTTCACGTTGGGCGTAGTCGTCCACCAGTTTGTACTTGGCGATCCCGTATTCGTTGAGGCCGCCGGCTTTTTCACGGGCTTCGAAAACCACCACGTCATGGCCGTGCATCGCGCTGCGATGGGCGCAGGACAAACCCGCCGGGCCGGCACCGACCACCGCGATACGCTTGCCAGTGGTGGCGGCACGCTTGAACGGGTGTTCGCTGAAATGGGCGTTATCCACGGCGTAGCGTTGCAGCTGGCCGATCAATACCGGCGCGCATTCATGGACGTTGTTGCGCACGCAGGCTTGCTGGCAAAGGATCTCCGTGGGGCAGACCCGGGCACAACTGCCGCCGAGGATGTTGGCCGAGAGGATTTTCTGGGCCGCGCCTTGGACGTTGTCCTGGTGGATGTTGCGGATGAATGAAGGGATATCGATTTCGCTTGGACAGGCGTTCACGCACGGTGCGTCGTAGCAATACAGGCACCGGGAGGCTTCCAGGTGGGCCTGGCGCGCATTGAGCGGTGGCGCCAGGTCGCTGAAGCGGGCGGCGAGGGTGGCCGGGTCTTCCTGGGAATGGGGGAGGTGACTCAAGGGCTGGATCATGGAGTGGGCCTCACGGTGTTTGAGGTGCTGCCTCTGGTGGGCAGTGGTTTTTTTCGTTGCCTTGATCGTTCCCGCGCTCTGCGTGGGAATGCAGCCCGGGACGCTCTGCGTCCCAGAGCGGAACGCGGAGCGTCCCCAGAGGCATTCCCACGCGGAGCGTGGGAACGATCAAAGGCCCGGATTTCAGCGTTTCACGGCGGTTGGCTTGTTCAACTCCGCCCGCTTGCTCAGCAAATCGAACACCGCCGGATACGCCGGCCGCTCGATATAGCGCCCCGCGCCGCGCTCGGCCCGCAGGTCGCCGTCGGCCCACACCAGCCGGCCCTGGCTGATGGTGTGGCTGGGCACGCCGCGCACGGTCTTGCCTTCGAAGATGTTGAAGTCCACCTGCTGATGGTGGGTCTTGGCGGAAATCGTGCGGCTGCCTTGCGGGTCCCAGAGCACCAGGTCGGCATCGGCGCCGACGCGGATCGCCCCTTTGCGCGGGTAGAGGTTGAAGATCTTCGCGGTGTTGGTAGAGGTGAGGGCGACGAAGTCGTGCATCGACAATTTTCCGCTGTTGACCCCCTCGTCCCAGAGCACGGCCATGCGGTCTTCGATACCGGCGGTGCCGTTGGGGATCTTGCTGAAGTCGTCGCGGCCGGCAGCCTTCTGTTCGGCGCAGAAGCAACAGTGGTCGGTGGCGGTGGTGTGCAGGTTGCCGGATTGCAAGCCGTGCCAGAGAGCCTCTTGATGCCCGCGTGGGCGAAAGGGTGGGCTCATCACGTAGCCGGCGGCGGTCTGCCAGTCGGGGTCGCGATAAACACTGTCGTCCAGCAACAGATGCCCGGCCAGTACTTCACCGTAGACCGGTTGGCCCTTGCTGCGGGCGTAGGTGATTTCGTCCAGGGCCTCTTTGGTCGACACATGCACCAGGTACAGCGGTGTGCCCAGGGTTTCGGCGATGCGGATGGCCCGGCTCGCGGCTTCGCCTTCCACTTGCGAAGGACGCGACAACGGATGGGCCTCCGGCCCGGTGATGCCCTGGGCCAGCAACTTGCGTTGCAGGTGGTAGACCAGTTCGCCGTTTTCGGCGTGCACGGTGGGCACCGCGCCCAGTTCCAGGCAGCGCTCGAAGCTTGCCACCAGGGTGTCGTCGGCCGCCATGATCGCATTCTTGTAGGCCATGAAATGCTTGAAGCTGTTCACCCCATGATGGCTGACCAGCTCGGCCATTTCTTCGCGAACCTGCTCGCTCCACCAGGTGATCGCCACGTGAAAACCGTAGTCACTGGCACTTTTCTCGGCCCAGCCACGCCATTGGTGAAAGGCTTCCATCAACGATTGCTGGGGGTTGGGAATCACGAAATCGATGATCGAGGTGGTGCCCCCGGCCAGACCTGCCGCCGTGCCGCTGAAGAAGTCCTCGCTGGCGACCGTGCCCATGAATGGCAACTGCATATGCGTATGGGGATCGATGCCGCCGGGCATCAGGTATTGGCCGCCGCCATCGAGCACTTCGGCATCAGCGGGAACTTCCAGGTCTTCACCTATAGCCTTGATCACGCCGTCGGCGCAAAACACATCGGCGCGATAACTTTCATCATGGGTAATAACGGTGGCGCCACGGATCAACAGAGACATTCCGAGTTCCTCGCAGGCATGACCGACTGTTGCCGGTTCTTTATGTTTTATCGATCACGGTAGGTAAAGTCGTGGCGGTTTATATTCTTGTCACGACTGTCAGGATTAGACGCTAGCTGGAGTTTATGAAATGAGCAAGATTATTTTTTATAAGCGTATGCGTTAATTAACTTATTGAAATTGAAGGATTAATTTATAGATTCACCAAAATGGTGAGCCTGCTCACCATTTTGACGCACTTGACAGGATCGTTATTTGAGCGAGATTTGTCATGGTAAATCAGCGGCTTGAAAGCGTTGCAAGTGCGATCTAGACACCTTGCGTTGATCCGGGGTGCACCACTTTGAATCTCCCCCTCGACAGGGCGTGAAGGTCATCTAGCCTCAAGGGCGGTAAGCAGGGAGTGAAACAAGGCAATAACGTGGCTTTAAAACGTTAAACATCAAAAGGTTGAAAGGGTTATATCGATCATCCGGTCAGCTCGGCGCATTATCCGGCACGGTTATTGAGTGCCGTCGTGGTCTGGCGGGGTGGTCGGGAGCACGCGTGCAAGTACTCCGGCCATCGCCCGTCGATGAGCAAAAATAATGAAAACAGTGGAGCGGACATGACCAGATCAACAGTGACCGAGCGCGACGGATTGTTCGAGCTTGAAGCCGGCAGCGACGTCCTCGACAGCCCCCGTTATAACCACGACATCGCGCCGACCAAGGTGCACGAGCGAACCTGGAACAAATGGCACATCACTGCACTGTGGGTAGGCATGGCGATCTGCGTGCCGACCTACACCCTCGGTGGCGTGCTCACCGCCTATTTCGGCCTGACAGTGGGCGAGGCGCTGCTGGCGATTCTGTTTGCCAACATCATCGTGCTGATCCCCCTGACCCTGAATGCCTTTGCCGGAACCAAGTACGGCATTCCGTTTCCGGTGCTGTTGCGCTCATCCTTCGGCGTGATTGGTTCCAACGTGCCGTGCCTGATCCGCGCCCTGGTGGCCTGTGGCTGGTTCGGGATCCAGACCATGTTCGGCGGGCTGGCGATCCACCTGTTTCTCGGCTCGGTGTTCGAAGGCTGGAAGAGCCTGGGTGGCACCGGCGAAGTGATCGGCTTCATGGTGTTCTGGGTCATCAACCTGTGGGTGGTGCTGCGCGGTGCCGAGTCGATCAAGTGGCTGGAAACCTTGTCAGCGCCGCTGCTGGTGCTGGTGGGCGTCGGTCTGTTGGTGTGGGCATTGCCCAACGTTTCATTGACTGAACTGATGGCGGTCCCGGCCAAGCGTCCCGAAGGCGCCGGCGTGACCAGCTACTTCCTTGCCGGCCTGACGGCCATGGTCGGTTTCTGGGCCACGCTGTCGTTGAACATTCCTGACTTCAGCCGTTATGCCAGGAGTCAGAAAGACCAGATCGTGGGGCAGATCATTGGCCTGCCATTGACCATGTTCCTGTTCGCCTCCCTCGGCGTGGTCATGACCGCCGCCTCGGAAAAACTGGTGGGGGTGACCGTCTCCGACCCGGTGACCTTGATCGGGCACATCCAGAGCCCGGTGTGGGTGGCTCTGGCGATGGTGCTGATCATTGTCGCCACGCTCTCGACCAACACCGCCGCCAACATCGTCTCGCCCACCAACGACTTCCAGAATCTTGCGCCGAAACTGATCGGTCGCACCAAGGCGGTGATGCTCACCGGGTTGGTGGGGCTGGCGCTGATGGCCCACGAACTGCTGAAGAAGCTTGGCCTGATTGTGTCCGAGGTCAGCCTGGAGTCGGTCTATTCCAACTGGCTGCTGGGTTATTCGAGCCTGCTGGGGCCGATTGCCGGGATCATGGTGGTGGATTATTTCCTGATCAAGAAACAGCAACTGGACCTGGCCGGGTTGTACCGCGACGACATTTACCCGGCGTGGAACTGGAATGGCTTCATCGCCTTTGGCGTGCCGGTGGTGCTGACGCTGCTGTCCCTGGGCAGCGATGCGTTCAGTTGGTTCTACAGCTACGGCTGGTTCACCGGCTCGGCGCTGGGCGGGGTGATTTATTACGGGTTGTGCAGTATGCGAGCGAGCCCATCCGTCGCTAAAACCGCGGTGTGAGGAAGGGCCTCATCGCGAGCGAGCTCGCTCGCGATAGTGGCCTCAAGTACACCGAAAACATGCCTGAAAAAATGGAGATCCCCATGAACGCAGCCATCGACGTCCTGCAATCCACCCACCCGCACATCAATCGCGATCGCCTGTGGCAATCGCTCATGGACCTGGCCCAGCTCGGTGCCACGGTCAAGGGCGGTGTGTGTCGGCTGGCCCTGACCGACCTCGACCGCCAGGCCCGCGACCTGTTCGTGCAATGGACCCAGGCGGCGGGCTGCACCGTCAGCATCGATGCGGTGGGCAATATCTTCGCCCGTCGTCCGGGGCGCAATCCGAACCTGCCACCGGTGATGACCGGCAGCCACATCGACACCCAGCCCACCGGTGGCAAGTTCGACGGCTGCTTTGGCGTGCTCTCCGGGCTGGAGGTGCTGCGCACCCTCAATGACCTGAACATTGAGACCGAAGCACCGTTGGAGGTGGTGGTCTGGACCAACGAAGAAGGCTCGCGTTTCGCCCCGTGCATGATGGGCTCCGGCGTGTTCGCGGAAAAATTCACCCTCGAAGAAACCCTCGCCAAGGTCGACGCCGAGGGCATCAGCGTGGGCCAGGCGCTCAATGCCATCGGCTATGCCGGCCCGCGCCCGGTCAGCGGGCATCCGGTGGGGGCGTATTTCGAGGCGCACATCGAACAGGGGCCGATCCTCGAAGACGAGGGCAAGACCATCGGCGTGGTGATGGGCGCATTGGGGCAGAAATGGTTCGACCTGACCTTGCGCGGCGTCGAGGCCCACGCCGGCCCGACCCCGATGCACCTGCGCAAGGACGCCCTGGTGGGCGCCTCGATCATCGTTGGCGCCGTCAACCGCGCCGCCCTCGGTCATCAACCCCATGCCTGCGGCACGGTCGGGTGCCTGCAAGCTTATCCGGGGTCGCGCAATGTCATCCCCGGCGAAGTGCGCATGACCCTGGACTTTCGTCACCTGGAACCGGCGCGGCTGGATTCGATGATCGCCGAGGTCAAGCAGGTGATCGAAGACACCTGCCAGCAACATGGCCTGACCTTCGATTTGAAACCCACGGCCGATTTCCCGCCGCTGTATTTCGACAAGGGCTGCGTCGACGCCGTACGCGGCGCTGCCCAAGGGCTGGGCCTGTCCCACCTGGACATCGTCAGCGGTGCCGGTCATGACGCGATCTTCCTCGCCGAACTGGGCCCGGCCGGGATGATCTTCGTGCCCTGCGAAGGGGGTATCAGCCACAACGAAATCGAAAATGCCGCCCCGGACGATCTCGCCGCCGGTTGCGCAGTGCTGCTGCGAGCGATGCTGGCCGCCTCACAAGCGATTGCCGAGGGGCGCATGGCGGCTTGAAGGGCCGATGCACTATTGCAAACCCATGTGGTCGTAACCTTCAACGCATCCATGCTTGAAACCTACTGACCACATGGAGACCCAATGAATCAGCAAGTCCCGACCACCGATACCAACCGTCGTCAATTGCTGCAGATCATTGCCGGGCTGTCCGACGGGGTGATGTTGATCGAGGTCGACCAGACCATTGCCTGGGCCAACGCAGCGGCCTTGGCGATGCACGGGGTCAAGGATCTCAGTGAGCTGGGCACCACGGCCAGGCAATACGCCCGGCGTTTCAATTTGCGTTATCGCAACAATCACCCGCTGAGCGACGACAACTACCCCATCGCCCGGGTTGCCCGTGGCGATGAGTTCAGCGATGTGCTGGTGGAAGTCACGCCCCAGGCCGACCCGGATCGGACCTGGGTGCATCGGATCCGCAGCATGGTGCTGGCCGACCGCAACGGCGAGCCGGAGCTTCTCGTGCTGATCCTCAGCGATGCCACCGAATGGGCCAGCGCCGAGCAGCGCTTCGAGAAAACCTTCGGGGCCAACCCGGCACCGGCGGTGATCTGTCGCCTCAGTGACCTGCGTTACATCAAGGTCAATCCGGGATTCCTGGAGATGACCGGCTACAGTCGCGAGCAGGTGATTGGGCGTTCGGTCTATGAGCTTGACGTGCTTGAAGCTGCCGAAAGACGCGACCTGGCCATCGAACGCCTGGGGCAGGGTGCGACCATTCCGCAAATGCAGGCCGAGTTGAAATTGCCCGACGGCACCAACAAACAGGTGATCGTCGCCGGCCAGCCGCTGGACCTGCACGATGAAGACTGCATGCTGTTTTCCTTCATGGACATGGAGCCGCGACGCAAGGCGGAAACGGCTCTGCGCCAGAGCGAGGAGCGCTTTGCCAAGTCGTTCCGCCTGTCGCCCGTACCCACCCTGGTGTGCAGCGCTGAACAGCAGTTGTTGGAAATCAACGAGGCGTTTCTCCAGACCACCGGTTACGCCAGCGAAGAGCTGTTGGGAAAAACCGTGGAGGAAATCGGCTTTCTCGACAAGGACGCCAGCGCCGCGCTGTTTGCCCGGCTGGAAAAGGCCGCCGCTGTCTCGAGCATCGACGTCAAGGTGCACAAGAAGGGTGGCGAACTCATCGACTGTGAGGTCGCCGCCGATACGGTGCTCATCCAGGACAAACCTTGCTATCTGTTGGTGCTGATGAACATCACCGAGCGCAAACGCTCGGAGCTGGAGCTGGTGGCGGCTATCGAAGAGGTGATGAAAGATGCGTCCTGGTTCAGTCGGACCCTGATTGAAAAATTGGCTAACGTGAAGAGCATCAATGCCCAGGTGCCCAGTGTGTCATTCACCGAGCTGACGGCCCGGGAGCGCGACGTGCTGGGGCTGATTTGCGAAGGCTTGGCGGACAAGGAAATCGCCGCGCGCCTGAAGCTGGCGCCCAATACCGTGCGCAATCACGTGGCTACGCTGTATTCGAAACTGGATGTCCATAGCCGCAGCGAGGCGATTGTCTGGGCGCGGGAGCGGGGGTTGTTCGCGAACGAATGGCGAATGAAGGCACCATGATAGCCAGTGCAAATGCACCGGGCATGCTGGTGCAAATTCGGGTTTTGCATGGGGGGGCGGTTCCTTAGGCTGTCAGTGTGCGACATCGTCTGTGATGTCGCGTCCCCACGAAACAGTCAAGGAATACGCCACAATGTGCAGTGAACTAACCCAGTATGAGAGCGACAGGATGCCTATGCGGACCAGGAGGTCGGTGCTGTCCACCGTTCATTTGTGCCCCCAGGGCTGAGGTGCATTTCATGACCCATCTGGCCCCCTTGCGCACCCGCCTGGAAGAAAGCTTTACGCCGCTGGCCTGCGAATGCAGCCTCAATGGTGACGGCACCCTCACTGTACGCCTGTATCACCGTGAAAGCGGTGAGGTGGACCTGGTGGTGAGCGGCATGAGTGTCGACAGCGTCCGTTCGGAAGAGAGCATCGCCAAGTTGATCGACGAACTGCGTTATGAGCTTGAAAACACCCCGCTGCATCGCAGTGACCCGGTATAAATGATCAGGACAGCCTAATCACCAAAGATCAGGCACCGCACACCTTGTGGCGAGGGAGCTTGCTCCCGCTGGGTCGCGCAGCGGCCCTGGAACCCGGCGACGCGGTGGATCAGGTTGATTGAGTGAGCTTGAGAGGGGCTGCTGCGCA
>NZ_FOTH01000036.1:9826-38522 GCF_900114515.1 Pseudomonas sp. NFACC46-3 | reverse complement strand
GCGGCCCTAGAACCCGGCGACGCGGTGGATCAGGTTGATTGAGTGAGCTTGAGAGGGGCTGCTGCGCAACCCAGCGGGAGCAAGCTCCCTCGCCATAAAAGCTCAAGAGCCACAGGTGCAGTGTTCCCTGCAGCAACACAGGTGCGGTTTCCCTACAATAGTGTCCCCCGGCAATCGAGCACCAACCGCGCGCCGCCATGTTCGCTGCTACCCACCTCCAGCGTGAACCCATGCAGATTGACGATCGCCGCGACGATCGACAGGCCCAGGCCGAATCCGCCGTGCTGGCTGCTGCCCTCGGCACGGTAGAAACGGCGAAACACGGCCTTGCGCTCCGCCTCGGGGATGCCCGGGCCCGAATCGAGCACTTCGATGCGGGTGCTGTCGCCCTGATCGACCCCACGCAGGATCACTGTGCCGCCCGGCGGAGTGAATTTGATGGAGTTGCTCAGCAGGTTCGAGACGGCCTCGAACAATAATGCCCGGTCGCCGTTGAGCAGGGGCAGCGCATCAGGCACCTCGAGGATGAAGGTCAGCTCGCCTTCCTCGGCCAGCGGCAGGTAAAAGTCATGCAGCTCCTGCAATAACTGCAACGGGTCGAGGCGCACGAAACCCGAGCGCCGCTGCTGGTCTTCCAGCTCGGAAATCCGCAACAACCCCCGAAACCGTGCCATCAGGGTGTCGGTCTCGGCGATCACCTGATCCATTTGCAAGGCCTCGGGCGAGCCGTCCGGCGCCTGTTGCTGGATGCGATAAAGTTGCGCACGCAGACGCGTCAAGGGGGTGCGCAGGTCATGGGCGATGTTGTCGCACACGCCCTTGACCTCATTCATCAAGCGCTCGATACGCTCGAGCATGGCATTGACGATTGCCGCCAGCATGTCCAGCTCGTCGCGCCGGCTCGACAGCGGCAGGCGATGGGTCAGGTCGCCGGCAACGATGGCTTCGGCGCTGGCCTGCAACTGGCGAATCCGTCGTAGCGGTCGGCGGCGCAGCAGGTGCCAGCCAGCAATGCCCGGCAGGACGGTCAGCGATACGCCCCAGAACAGCGCGTGCAGGATGATCCGTGTCACCGCGAACAGCGAGCCGTTGTCCCGGGCCAGGACCAGCCAGCGACCGTCCTGGGTCCGGGTCGCCACCGCGTCGCAGCTGTCGGAAGGCACGCCGGGGTCATCGGAATCGACGCAGCCGCCGAGCATGTGGATCTTGCCGTCAAGGGGCAGGTCGGCGGGCACGCGCAGGATCGGCCCGCTCAAATGGCGCAGTTGCGGATCGAACAGCCCGTAGGCGTCGACACCGCGCTCGTCCAGCGTCAGGCTGGCCATGAGCGCATCTTCCAGTTGATCGCCATGGATCCGGGCGAACAGGTGCTGGCGCTGCATCAGGGAGTGCTTGGCCAGGCTGTCGAGGTAGCCAAACACTTCGTAATACATGACCCCCATCAGGATCGCGCTCCAGATCACGAACAGCGAACTGTACAGCGCCAGCAGACGGCTGCTGGAGGAGCGCCAGCCTTTAGCGGGGTTCAGCAATGACATAGCCGGAACCCCGTACCGTGCGAATCAGCGGTTCCAGGCCCGGCGGATCGATTTTCTTGCGCAGGCGGCCAATGTGCACGTCGATCAGGTTGGTGCCAGGGTCGAAGTGATAGCCCCAGACTTCCTCGAAAATCATCATGCGCGAGAGGATCTGCCCGCTGTTGCGCATCAGGAATTCCAGCAGCTTGTATTCGGTGGGCAGCAGGCTGAGCAGTTGCCCGTTGCGGCTGGCTTCTCGGCTGATCAGGTTCAGTTCCAGATCGGCCACCCGTAGCGCGGTTTCCGGTTCGCGGGCGCCATTGTTGCGCCGCAGCAGCACTTCGACCCGGGCGGCCATTTCGTCGGTGGCGAATGGCTTGGTGAGGTAGTCGTCGCCGCCGGCCCGCAAGCCGCGGACCCGCTCGTCCACGTCGGAGAGGGCGCTGATCATCAGGATCGGCGTGGCCACGCCCATGGTGCGCAGCGTGGTGACGATCACCAGGCCGTCGAGCTCGGGCAGCATGCGGTCGAGGGTGATCAGGTCGTAGTCGCCGCTCACCGCCCGTTCCAGGCCTTCGCGGCCGTTGTCGACCCAATCGACGTCCAGGCCGTTGCGGGTCAGCTCGGCGACGATTTCACGGGCGGTCACGGCGTCGTCTTCGATGGTCAGGATGCGGTTCATGGGCGGTACCGTGTAGGGAATTTGGTGCTATTGCGCAGCATTCTGCCAAAGAATACCTGTCGGCTTTCTGAAAAAAAGTTCATGAGCCGAAAAGCGGATTCACTGGCGTGGATCAACAACTGGTCACAAATAACTCCTAACATAAATCGGCGCGATCCATCATGTTGTATCTGTTGCCCTATGGTAGTGCAGCTGTCGCTGCCAGGTACTGATACTCGTGGTGTGCCGCAAGGAGCCCGCCCCACAGAACTTTCAAGGAAGAGCAATATGATTCAACCTCAAGACCTTCTACGCCGAAAATTTGATATCCAGCCGCTGACCCAGGCCGACATGACGGTGCGCCTGGACGGGCAGGCCGTCAGCGCCGCCCACGGTGAAACCGTCCTCACCGTCATCCAGTCCCTGGGTCAACGGCAGGTGGCCCGCAACGACCACGACCAGATCAGCGGTGCCTATTGCGGCATGGGTGTATGCCAATGCTGCCTGGTCAAGATCGATGGCCGCCACAAGCGCCGCGCCTGCCAGACCCTGGTACGCCCCGGCATGCAGATCGAAACCCGGGTCAACCGCATCACCGAAACGGAGGCGCCATGAACCTCGATCCGGTGATTGTCGGCGGTGGGCCGGCGGGGATGGCCGCGGCCATCGAACTGGCCTCCCACGGCGTGCGCTGCACCTTGCTCGAAGAAGCGCCGCGCCTGGGGGGCGTGGTGTATCGCGGACCGTTGCGCGATGGCGTGCGCCTGGATTACCTCGGCCCGCGCTACAGCGAAGCCCTGGAGAAACTCCACGGTGAATTCCAGCAACACGCCGGCCTGATCGACGTGCGATTGAGCAGCCGTGTCATGGGTGCCGAAGGCTTCCGGGCGCTGGTGCTGCTGGATGCCGACGAGCGCCTGGGCGAGGTCGCCTATTCCCATCTGGTGCTGGCGGCCGGTTGTCACGAACGCAGCGTGCCGTTTCCGGGCTGGACCCTGCCGGGCGTGATGATGCTCGGGGGCCTGCAATTGCAGATCAAGAGCGGTGTGGTCAAGCCGCCGAGCCCGGTGGTGATCGCAGGCACCGGTCCGTTGTTGCCACTGGTGGCTTGCCAGCTGCACGCATCGGGCGTGGCGGTGGCGGGTGTGTATGAGGCCAGTGCGTTCGGCCGGATCGCCAAGGAAAGCCTGGCGTTGCTGAACAAGCCGCAACTGTTCCTCGACGGCCTGAGCATGCTGGCCTACCTCAAGCTCAATCGCATTCCCGTGCGCTATGGCTGGGGCGTGGTGCAGGCTGACGGCGAGGGAGAGTTGAGCGTCGTTACCGTCGCGCCTTATTCCACGAGCTGGGAGCCCGACCTCAAACGCGCTGAACAGGTCCCGGCCCAGACGCTGGCGGTCGGCTACGGGTTTATCCCGCGGACTCAATTGAGCCAGCAGATGGGCCTGGAGCACGGTTTCAGCGACGACGGCTATTTGCGGGCCGTGTCCGATGCCTGGCAACAGAGCAGCGAAGCGCACATTCACCTGGCCGGCGACATGGGCGGGATTCGCGGCGGTGAAGCGGCCATGCTGAGTGGACGCATCGCGGCGCTGTCGATCCTGATGCAACGCAATGTGCTGGATCCGTCCACGGCCCTGGCGCGCCGCGAACGCTACCAGGCGCAACTGGAGCGGATCATTCGCTTTCGCGCCGCCGTGGATCGCTACACCCAGCGCGGCGCCGGGCAAACCGCGTTGCCGGCCGCCGATACGGTGATCTGTCGCTGCGAGCACACCACCCGCGCCGACATAGACCAGGCCCTGGAGCAGGGTGTGCAAGACATGGCCAGCCTGAAGATGCGCACCCGCGTGAGCATGGGCGATTGCCAGGGGCGGATGTGTGTCGGCTATTGCAGCGACCGCTTGCGCGAAGCCACCGGGCGTGCCGATGTGGGCTGGCTGCGACCACGTTTCCCCATCGATCCGATTCCCTTTTCAGCGTTCCAGAACCTTGGCACGGAGGCCGTTTCCCATGATTAAGCACTATGACGTGGTCATCGCCGGTGGCGGTGTGATCGGCGCCTCCTGTGCCTATCAACTGTCCAAGCGCAAACACCTGAAAGTCGCGCTGATCGACGCCAAGCGCCCCGGCAACGCGACCCGCGCTTCGGCGGGCGGACTGTGGGCCATTGGTGAGTCGGTGGGCCTGGGCTGCGGGGTGATCTTCTTTCGCATGATGTCGGCCAACCGCAAGCGCCAGACCCAGGGCGCCGCGGTGGCGGTGGACGCTAGCACGCCGCACATCCTGCCCCAGTCGTTCTTTGATTTCGCCTTGCAGTCCAACGCGATGTATCCGCAGTTGCACCGCGAGTTGATCGACAACCATGGCATGGATTTCAAGTTCGAGCAGACCGGGCTCAAGTTCGTGATCTACGACGACGAAGACCGTTTGTACGCCGAGCACATCGTTGCCTGCATTCCCCACTTGGCGGACCAGGTGCGCTGGCTTGACCAGGCTGCGCTGCGTGAGGCGGAGCCGAATGTCAGCCATGAAGCCTTGGGAGCGCTGGAGTTTCTCTGCGATCACCAGGTCAGTCCGTTCCGCCTGGCCGATGCCTACACTGAAGGCGCCCGGCAGAACGGTGTCGACCTGTTCTTCAACACCAGCGTGACCGAGGTGCTGCGCAGCGGCACGCGGGTGACAGGCGTGAAAACCGCCGAGGCGGGGACATTCAACTGCCGGACCCTGATCAACGCGGCCGGTGCCTGGGCGGCGGACCTGAGTGAGCAGGCCACTGGCGTGCGGATTCCGGTCAAACCGGTCAAGGGGCAGATCCTGTTGACCGAGCGCATGCCGAAAATCCTCAACGGCTGCCTGACCACCAGCGACTGCTACGTGGCGCAGAAAGACAACGGTGAGATCCTCATTGGCAGCACCACCGAAGACAAAGGCTTCGACGTGACCACGACCTATCCGGAGATCGAAGGGTTGGTGCAAGGCGCGGTGCGGTGTATCCCGCAATTGGTCGACATCAACCTGAAACGAACCTGGGCCGGCCTGCGCCCGGGGTCACCTGATGAACTGCCGATCCTGGGGCCGATGCGCGGGGTAGAGGGGTACCTCAACGCCTGCGGTCATTTCCGCACCGGCATCCTGACCTCGGCCATCACCGGGGTGCTGCTGGACAAGCTGGTGAACAACGAACCGCTGCCGCTGGACCTCACGCCGTTCCTGGCGGATCGCTTCGAAGTGGCACCGAGTGTCGTCGAGCCGAAGGACGTGGAGCTGGCCTGAAGGGGAGCCATGAAGGAGCTGAGGTGAACACCTCTCCCACAGTTACCCGAAAATAACTGTGGGAACATGCACGAATCTGCCCATCGCCACCGTCCCCAGTGGCGAGGGAGCTTGCTCCCGCTGGGGCGCGAAGCGGCCCTGAGACCTGGCGATTCGGTGTGTCAGGCAAATGGTTGGGGCTGCTGCGCAGCCCAGCGGGAGCAAGCTCCCTCGCCACAAGGGATTGGCTGGATACACCATCGAAGTACACCGCCGAATCCCACAGAAACCACACCCATCCGTTATTCCATCGGCGTACTGACAAACGCCTCCAACCCTTCGGCATAGGCGGTGAACGCGCTGATCAACGGAAAAGCCTTGCCCTGCACCTGGTCCGGCACCACCAGGTTGGTGAAGCTCCAGGCCACCGCGACAGTGATGCCGGCCTGATCGAGTTTGCCATCAGTGCTCAACGGCTGTTTTTCCAGTTCCTGCTCCAGCATTCCATAAGCCGCCGCCAGTTGGCCTTCTACGCGTTCAACCCAAGGCGCGTGCTGGATCTCCCGCAGGTTGCGTTCGTAGTAGATCTGCACCGACTTCTCACAGGCCGCCAAGGCCAATCCAATCAGGCGCAGTGATCGCAGCCGCTGCCCAAGGTCGGCCGGCATCAAGCTTTTCCCCGGAGCAGCCAAGGCCTCCAGGTAATCGATGATCAACGTGGAGTCCATTAGCACCGAGCCATCGTCCAGCACCAGGGTCGGGGCCTTGACCACCGGGTTGATGCGCTGGAACTGTTCGAAATGCCTGAACACCGAAACGGAATCGTGCTCCAGGGCAACCCCCAGGCACTTGGCGGAAATGGCGACGCGTCTTACATAGGGCGAATCCAGCATGCCGATCAGTTTCATGACTTCTCCTTGAGTAATTCCTTGCGGGCGTTAATCCTCGAACCCGACCTGTTCATGGATTTCATCGACCTTGAGTTCCAGTCGGTAAGCCACGGCGATGAACAATGCCTGGCACAGGCACAACGTGGCACTCAACGAACGGAAGGCGAACGAACTGCCTTCGTTGACCAGCAACACCGCGTTGGCCCGTTTGGCCAGGGGCGACAGGTTGCTGTCGGTGATGATCAGGGTCTTGGCCTGATGGTGCTGGGCAATGCGCAGGCAGTGCTGGGTTTCCTTGCCATAGGGCGTGAAGCTGATGGCGATGACCAGGTCGTTGGCGCGCACGCTGCGCATCTGCTCGCGGTAACTGCCCCCCAGGCCGGACACCAGGTGAATGCGTTTATTGGTGTGTTGCAGGTTGTAGACCAGGTAATCGGCCACCGCGAACGAGCGGCGCACACCCACCACATAGATATTGTCGGCGTTGACCACCAGGTCTACGGCCTTTTCGAACGCCTGGTCATCCAGCTCCAACCCCAGCCGCTCGATGCCCGACAGGGTCGCGTTGACGCACTCACGGGCCAGGTCGCCGCCGCTGGCTTTCTGCGACTTGTTGGCGATCATGCTGCGGATGCGCTGTTGGTAGTTCTGCACCGGGGTGGTCTTGTGGGTGTAGGCCTCGCGGAACAACGCCTGCATTTCGCTGAACCCGCTGAAACCGAAACGCTGGGAAAACCTGACGATGGCCGAGGGGTGCACTTCGCACTCCCGTGCGATGTCGCTGATGCGGTCGACCATGATCCGGTCGCTCTGCTGGCTCATGTAGCTGGCGATGCGTTTGAGCTGGCGCGGCAGGCTTTCGTATTCATCGGTGATCAGTTGCAGCAGGCGCTCGGCATTGATCGGTGGGCTCGAGAGGGCGGGGTCGGACGCGCTCTCGGACGGCGCCGGCAGATCATCGGGGCGGGTCATAGAAAATCCTTCTGGCTTGTTCTTATAGGGCCGCCCGAAAAGAGGCCGGCCCTCGACAATAGGTTGGCTGGTCGCAGTCTACAGCGTAGGCGCAGGGAAAATCATGGGCGGACAAATGTTGCAGCACCTGCTGAAACGATGCACTGCGTCTGGTCCGGTTCGGGTACAGCGTATTGGAAAAAATATTCCACGTAAAAAATTTATAGAATAATTATTGATTATTGCCCGTCGCTCGTTTTAGTCTGCATTCACCAACAGCGCTGGCGTCGGTTTTGGCGACAAGCGCAGGCTGATAAAAATAACAGGAGCCAGCATGGGCCAGACTCGTTTTGCCAGTGGGCGTCAATTGGATGTGATCTGCCTGGGACGCCTGGGTGTTGACCTTTACGCGCAGCAAGTCGGCGCGCGCCTGGAAGATGTCGCAAGCTTCGCCAAGTATCTGGGCGGTTCGTCGGCCAACATCGCTTTCGGCACGGCACGCCTGGGGCTCAAGTCAGCGATGTTGAGCCGGGTCGGGGACGACCACATGGGCCGCTTCCTGGTGGAATCCCTGGCACGTGAAGGCTGCGACGTCAGTGGCATCAAGGTCGATCCCGAACGCCTGACGGCCATGGTCCTGCTGGGTATCAAGGACCGGGAAACCTTTCCCCTGGTGTTCTACCGGGAAAATTGCGCCGACATGGCGCTGCGCGCCGAAGACATCGACGAAACCTTCATTGCCTCCAGTAAGGCGTTGCTGATCACCGGCACGCATTTCTCGACCGAAAGCGTCTACAAGGCCAGCATCCAGGCGTTGGATTACGCCGAGAAACACAGCGTCAAGCGCGTGTTGGACATTGACTACCGCCCCGTGCTCTGGGGCCTGGCAGGCAAGGCCGATGGGGAAACCCGTTTTGTCGCCGACCAGAAGGTCAGCCAGCACGTGCAAAGCATCCTGCCGCGTTTCGACCTGATCGTCGGCACCGAAGAAGAATTCCTGATCGCCGGCGGCTGCGAAGACCTGCTGAGCGCCTTGCGCACCGTGCGCTCGCTGACGGCGGCGACCCTGGTGGTCAAGCTTGGCGCGCAAGGTTGCACGGTGATTCATGGCGCCATTCCGGCCCGCCTTGAAGACGGCGCCCTTTACCCTGGTGTCCGGGTCGAGGTCTTGAATGTACTGGGCGCCGGTGATGCATTCATGTCGGGGTTCCTCGCCGGTTGGCTGGAGGACGCCAGCGATGAGCGCTGCTGTCAGTTGGCCAATGCCTGCGGCGGCCTGGTGGTGTCGCGCCATGCCTGTGCCCCGGCGATGCCGACCCGGGCCGAGCTCGACTATTTATTCAAGAGCCCGGTGCCGATTACCCGGCCGGACCAGGATGCGGTGCTGCAACGGCTGCATCAGGTCAGCGTGCCGCGCAAGACCTGGAAACAATTGTTCATCTTTGCCTTCGACCATCGCTGGCAACTGGTGGAGCTGGCCCAGAAGGGCGGTCGCGACCTGAACTGCATTGGGGACCTCAAGCAACTGTTCATCCAGGCGGTGGAGCGGGTTGAAGCCGACCTGCAGCGCCAAGGCATCGAGGCCGACGTCGGCCTGCTGGCCGACCAACGCTTCGGCCAGGACTCGCTGAACGCTGCCACCGGACGTGGCTGGTGGGTGGCGCGACCGGTGGAGGTACAGAATTCGCGGCCACTGGCGTTCGAGCATGGGCGCTCCATTGGCAGCAACTTGATCGCCTGGCCGCAGGAACAGATCATCAAGTGCCTGGTGCAATTTCACCCTGATGACGAGCCACTGCTGCGCCTGGAGCAGGAAGCGCAATTGATGGGGCTGTACAAGGCTTCCCAGGTCAGCGGCCATGAATTGCTGCTGGAAGTCATTCCGCCCAAGGATCATCCGTCACCCCACCCGGACGTGCTCTATCGCGCCCTCAAGCGCCTCTACAACCTGGGTATTTTCCCGGCGTGGTGGAAGATCGAGGCCCAGAGCGCGCAGGAGTGGAAACAGCTCGATGAGCTGATCCAGCAACGCGACCCGTATTGCCGCGGCGTGGTCCTGCTGGGCCTCAACGCCCCGGCCGCCGCCCTGGCTGAAGGCTTTCGCCAGGCCAGCCAGAGCAGCACCTGCCGTGGGTTTGCCGTGGGTCGGACGATTTTCCAGGAACCGAGCCGGGCTTGGCTGGCCGGGGAAATCGATGATGAAACGCTGATCCGGCAGGTGCAGGGCCGGTTTGTGGAATTGATCGAGGCGTGGCGCAGTGCCCGTGCGTGATGGTAATGCAGGGCTTTTTGTGGCGAGGGAGCTTGCTCCCGCTGGACTGCGAAGCAGTCCCTATCAGCCAGCCCCGGTTCGACAGGCAAACCGCATCCACAGGTTGACGACTGCTTCGCAGCCGAGCGGGAGCAAGCTCCCTCGCCACAGGTGATCGGTTGAACATTTAGAGACAACAATAAAAGGTGCAGCCCATGCCCGCTATTCGAATTGGCATCAACCCGATTTCCTGGAGCAACGATGACTTGCCGTCGTTGGGCGGCGAGACGCCGTTGAGCACGGCGCTGAGCGAGGGCAAGGCAATCGGCTACGAAGGTTTTGAACTCAACGGCAAATTCCCCAAGGACGCCAAGGGTGTCGGCGATGTGCTGCGTCCTTATGACCTGGCGCTGGTCTCCGGCTGGTATTCCAGCCGCCTGGCCCGGCGTTCGGCGGCCGAGGAGATCGATGCGATCGCCAGCCACGTCGAGCTGCTGGCACAGAACGGCGCGACGGTGCTGGTGTACGGGGAAGTCGCCGACTCCATCCAGGGCCAGCGGATTGCGCTGATCGAGCGCCCGCGTTTCCATACGGATGAAGCCTGGCAAGCCTACGCCGACAAACTCACTGAACTTGCGCGCTTCACCTTGTCCCAAGGCGTACGCCTGGCCTATCACCACCACATGGGCGCTTACGTCGAGTCACCCGCGGACATCGATAAATTGATGGCCCTGACCGGCAGCGAAGTCGGCTTGCTGTTCGACTCGGGCCACTGCTACATGGGCGGTGGCGAACCGCTGCAGGTCTTGCGCAAGCACATCGAGCGCATCTGCCATGTGCACTTCAAGGACGTGCGCAAACCGGTGGTGCAACTGGCGCGCAATAACCTGTGGAGCTTCCCCGACTGCATCATCAACGGCACTTTCACCGTGCCGGGGGACGGCGACATCGACTTCGCCGCGTTGCTCGACGTGCTGCTGGCCGCCGATTACCAAGGCTGGCTGGTGGTGGAAGCCGAGCAGGACCCTGCCGTAGCACCGAGTTATGCCTACGCCAAGAAGGGCTACGACACGCTGCGTGCCTTGCTGCAAGAAAGGAGTCCGTCATGAGCCTGTTGATCAAGAGCCATTCCAGCGGTCGAACCATGGTTCAGTTGCCGGCAGGTGAGCTGGAATATGTCGGGTTCGCCGCCTACCGCCTGAGCCTGGGCGAAACCCTGCCGGTGGCCGCCGATGACAAGGAATTGTGCCTGGTGCTGCTCAGCGGGCGCATCAGCCTCAAGGGCGAAGCGCCGGGGCAAGGGGCCTTCGATTGGGACAACGTCGGTGATCGCCAGTCGGTGTTCGAGGACAAATCACCTTATGCCGCCTACCTGCCGCCCGGCAGCCAGGCCCAGGTCACCGCGCTGAGTGATGTACAGATTGCCGTGTGTGCCGCACCGGGGTCTACGCAGAACAGTTATGGCCCACGGTTGATCCGTCCGGACAGCATGAAGCGCAGTGTGCGCGGCAAGGGCGCCAATACCCGTTATGTCTGCGACATCCTGCCGGACAGCGAACCGGCCCATTCGCTGTTGGTGGTGGAAGTGCGCACACCGTCGGGGCACTCCTCGAGCTACCCACCGCACAAGCACGACACCGACGACCTGCCGCACCAGAGCTTCCTGGAGGAAACCTATTACCACCAGGTCAACCCGTCCCAGGGCTTCGTGTTCCAGCGGGTCTACACCGATGATCGCAGCATTGATCAGGCCATGGCCGTGGAGAACAGCGACCTGGTGGTGGTGCCCAAGGGTTACCACCCGGTCAGCGTGCCCTACGGGTACGAGTCGTATTACCTGAACGTCATGGCCGGCCCGAAGCGGGTCTGGCAGTTCCATAACGATCCGCAGCACAGCTGGCTGCTGGACCTCTGATTTCCAACATTCGTACGGAGAACAAGAACAATGAGTGACGCCCCGGTAGTAGGCCATTACCTCAACGGCCAGGTGCAGGACCACGACAGCACGCGGTTCAGCAATGTCTTCAACCCGGCCACCGGTGCAGTGCAGGCCCGGGTGGCCCTGGCCGAGCCGGGCACCGTCGACGCGGCAGTGGCCTCGGCGCTGGCGGCGTTTCCGGCCTGGTCCGAGCAGTCGTCATTGCGTCGTTCGCGGGTGATGTTCAAGTTCAAGGAACTGCTGGACCGGCACCACGACGAGCTGGCGCAAATCATCAGTCGCGAACACGGCAAGGTGCTGTCTGACGCCCACGGCGAAGTCACCCGCGGCATCGAGATCGTCGAGTACGCCTGCGGTGCGCCAAACCTGCTCAAGACCGATTTCAGCGACAACATCGGCGGCGGCATCGACAACTGGAACCTGCGTCAGCCCTTGGGCGTTTGCGCCGGGGTCACGCCGTTCAACTTCCCAGTGATGGTGCCGTTGTGGATGATTCCCCTGGCGCTGGTCGCCGGCAACTGCTTCATCCTCAAGCCTTCGGAGCGCGATCCGTCCGCCAGCCTGCTGATGGCCCGGTTACTGACCGAAGCCGGCTTGCCGGACGGTGTGTTCAACGTGGTCCAGGGCGACAAGGTGGCGGTGGATGCGCTGTTGCAGCACCCGGACATCGAGGCGATTTCCTTTGTCGGCTCCACGCCGATTGCCGAATACATCCATCAGCAGGGCACGGCGCACGGCAAACGTGTGCAGGCCCTGGGCGGGGCCAAGAACCACATGATCGTCATGCCCGACGCCGACCTTGATCAGGCGGCGGATGCGTTGATCGGTGCCGCTTATGGCTCGGCCGGTGAGCGCTGCATGGCGATTTCCATTGCCGTGGCAGTGGGTGACGTGGGCGATGAATTGATTGCCAAGCTGTTGCCCCGCATCGACCAACTGAAGATCGGTAACGGTCAGCAGCCTGGCACCGACATGGGGCCGCTGGTCACCGCCGAGCACAAGGCCAAGGTCGAAGGCTTCATCGACGCCGGCGTGGCCGAGGGCGCTCGGCTGATCGTCGATGGCCGTGGTTTCAAGGTGCCCGGGGCCGAGCAGGGATTCTTTGTCGGCGCGACGCTGTTCGACCAGGTCACCGCCGAGATGAGCATCTACCAGCAAGAAATTTTCGGCCCGGTGCTGGGGATCGTTCGCGTACCGGATTTCGCCACGGCGGTGGCGCTGATCAACGCCCATGAGTTCGGCAACGGCGTGTCTTGTTTCACCCGTGACGGCGGCATCGCCCGGGCGTTCGCCCGCAGCATCAAGGTCGGCATGGTGGGCATCAACGTGCCGATTCCGGTGCCCATGGCCTGGCATTCCTTTGGTGGCTGGAAGCGTTCGTTGTTCGGCGATCACCATGCCTACGGTGAAGAAGGCCTGCGTTTCTACAGCCGCTACAAAAGCGTGATGCAACGCTGGCCCGACAGCATTGCCAAGGGGCCTGAGTTCAGCATGCCGACTGCTCAATAACTCACTTTTGAATGACTGCCGGAGGGAGAATAACAATGAACAAGCCCCTGCGTTTTGCCTTGAACCGAATGGTTGCGCCACGCCTGTCACTGCCCGCTTTCATTGATTTGGCCCTGGCGTTGAAAACCGATGCCATCGAGATCCGCAACGATCTGAAGGGCGTCGAGATCGAAGACGGCATGCCGCCGGCCCGCGTGCGCGAGTTGTGCGAGGCGCGCGGCATCAAGGTACTGTCGATCAACGCCCTGTACCCCTTTGATGTGTGGAACGAGGAGCGCCGCGCCCAGGCCGTGCGGTTGGCCGACTACGCCCGCGAATGCGGCGCCGAGGGCCTGGTGATGTGCCCGCTCAATGACCGCGCCGACCCACGCAGCGAGGCTGAGCGCGCGGCTGGGCTGCGTACGGCCCTCAGCGAACTGGCGCCGATTCTGCGCGCCTTTGGCATCTACGGGTTCATCGAGCCCCTGGGTTTCGAAGAGTGCGCGCTGCGCCGCAAGCGCACGGCGGTGGAAGCGATCAAGAGCATTGGCGGGCTGGATGTATTCCGCCTGGTGCATGACACCTTTCACCATCATTTGGCCGGTGAACAGGAATTCTTCCCCGAGCTGACCGCTCTGGTGCACATCTCCGGCGTCGAGGATGCCCAGGCGCCGCTGGCGACGATCCGTGACGGCCACCGGGTGCTGGTGGGCGAGGCCGACATCCTGGGCAATGCCGTGCAGATCGAGGCGCTGCGGGCCGGTGGCTACGAGGGCTACCTGTCCTTCGAGCCGTTCGCCGAGAGCGTCCATGAACTGGCTGACATCCGCCAGGCGTTGGGGGCGAGCATGGACCATTTACAGAATCCGCAGGCCTGACACAGTCATCAAAATGATGATGCCCCCTTGTGGGTGCGAGTCAGCCGCAATTTGCATTCCAGACAAGGTGCAAGCATGACCACAACACGACTGACCATGGCCCAGGCCCTGGTGAAATTCCTCGATAACCAGTACATCGAAGTCGATGGCGTCCAGAGCAAGTTCGTCGCCGGGGTCTTTACCATTTTCGGCCACGGCAACGTGCTGGGCCTGGGTCAGGCGCTGGAGCAGGACAGCGGCGGCCTGGTGGTCCATCAGGGCCGTAACGAGCAAGGCATGGCCCATGCCGCTATCGGTTTTGCCAAGCAGCATCTGCGGCGCAAGATCTACGCTTGCAGCTCGTCGGTCGGCCCTGGGGCGGCGAACATGCTGACGGCGGCGGCCACCGCGACGGCCAACCGGATCCCGTTGCTGTTGTTGCCCGGCGATGTCTACGCCAGTCGCCAGCCGGACCCGGTGCTGCAGCAGATCGAGCAGTTCCATGACCTGAGCATCAGCACCAACGATGCCTTCAAGGCCGTGAGCAAATACTGGGATCGCATCAACCGCCCCGAGCAACTGATGACCGCCGCGATCCATGCCATGCGCGTGCTGACCGACCCGGCCGAAACCGGCGCGGTGACCCTGGCCTTGCCCCAGGACGTACAGGCCGAAGCCTACGATTACCCGGATTACTTCCTGCAAAAACGTGTCCATCGCATTGACCGTCGCCCGGCCACTGAAGCGATGCTCGGTGATGCCCTGGCGCTGCTCAAGGGCAAGCGCCAGCCGTTGATCATCTGTGGCGGCGGCGTGCGCTACGCCGGTGCCAACGCTGCGCTGCAGGCCTTTGCCGAGCGCTTCGACATTCCGTTCGCCGAGACCCAGGCGGGCAAGAGTGCGGTGGTGTCCAGCCATCCGCTGAACGTTGGCGGTGTCGGTGAAACCGGTTGCCTGGCGGCGAACCTGCTGGCCAAGAAAGCCGACCTGATCATCGGTATAGGCACCCGCTACAGCGATTTCACCACGGCATCGAAATGGCTGTTCCAGCACCCGGATGTGCAGTTCCTCAATCTCAACATCAGCCCGTGCGATGCCTTGAAGCTCGACGGCGTGCAGCTGCTGGCCGACGCCCGTTCGGGGCTGGAGGCACTGTCAGCGGCGATGGGCGACTATCGTGCCGAATGGGGAGGACAGATCGCCGATGCCAAGGCCCAGCTGGACGCCGAAGTGGACCGGATTTATCAGGCGGACTTCCAGACCGAGGATTTCGTCCCGGAGATCAACGACCACATGGACCCGGCGGTGTTTCGCGAATTCATCGAACTCACCGGTTCCTGCCTGACCCAGAGCCGCGTGCTCGGCACCCTCAACCAGACCCTGGCGGATGACGCCATCATCGTCGCCGCCGCCGGCAGCCTGCCCGGCGACTTGCAGCGCAGCTGGCGCAGCAAGGGCGTGAATACCTATCACGTCGAGTACGGTTATTCGTGCATGGGCTACGAGGTGAATGCGGCGCTGGGGGTGAAACTGGCCGAGCCCGACAAAGAGGTCTACGCCCTGGTGGGCGATGGTTCCTACATGATGCTGCACTCGGAGCTGGCGACCTCGATCCAGGAACGCCGCAAGATCAATGTGGTGCTGCTGGATAACATGACCTTCGGTTGCATCAACAACCTGCAAATGGAACACGGCATGGACAGCTTCGGCACCGAGTTCCGCTTCCGCAACCCGGACACCGGCAAGCTCGACGGCGGTTTTGTGCCGGTGGACTTCGCCATGAGCGCCGCGGCCTACGGTTGCAAGACCTACAAGGTCAAGACTCTCGACGAACTGCAGGCGGCCCTGGCCGATGCGCGGCGCCAGAGCGTCTCGACGCTGATCGACATCAAGGTCCTGCCCAAGACCATGATCCACAAATACCTGTCGTGGTGGCGGGTCGGCGTGGCGCAGGTGTCCACCAGCGCCCGCACCGATGCGGTCGCCAAGACCCTCAACGAACGGCTGGCCAAGGCCCGTCAATACTGATTGCCCCAACAATACGAAAGGAGTTCTCTACATGTCTTTGAAGCTGGGCGTCATCGGCACCGGGGCCATCGGCCAGGACCATATCCGTCGTTGCAGCCAGACCTTGCTCAACAGCCAGGTGGTGGCGGTGACCGACATCAACCTGCAACAAGCGGCCAAGGTCGTTGCCGATCTCAAGCTGACCGCCGAGGTCTACCCCGACGGTCATGCATTGATCAAGGCGCCTGACGTGGAGGCGATCCTCGTCACCTCCTGGGGGCCGAGCCACGAAGAGTTCGTGCTGGCGGCGATTGCGGCGGGCAAACCGGTGTTCTGTGAAAAGCCGCTGGCCGTCACGGCCGAAGGCTGCCGCAAGATCGTCGAGGCTGAAATCGCCCACGGCAAGCGCCTGGTGCAGGTCGGTTTCATGCGCCCTTACGATGAAGGTTATCGCGCACTCAAGGCGGTGATCGACAGCGGCCAGATCGGTGAACCGCTGATGCTGCATTGCGCCCACCGCAACCCGAGCGTGGGCGAAAACTACAAGACCGACATGGCGATCACCGACACCCTGATCCATGAGCTGGATGTGTTGCGCTGGCTGCTGGCCGATGACTACGTGTCGGTGCAGGTGGTGTTTCCGCGCAAGTCCAGCAAGGCCCTGGCCCATTTGCGCGACCCGCAGATCGTCCTGCTGGAAACCGCCCGGGGCACGCGCATCGACGTCGAAGTGTTCGTCAACTGCCAGTACGGCTACGACATCCAGTGCGAAGTGGTGGGGGAGACCGGCATCGCCAAGCTGCCGGAACCGTCCCAGGTGCAACTGCGCAGCGGCGCCAAGCTGTCGAATGCGATCCTGATGGATTGGAAGGACCGTTTCATCGCGGCCTACGACGTCGAATTGCAGGCCTTCATCGACGGCGTGCGCACCGGGCAGGTGGGCGGGCCGTCGGCCTGGGACGGCTTCGCCGCAGCGGTGGCGGCGGATGCCTGTATCCAGGCGCAGCAGAGTGGGCAGATCATCAAGGTTGACCTGCCCGAGCGCCCGCGTTTCTACGGCTAACCCACAGGGTGCATTCCAACCGTGACCTAAGGAGCTTTCATGCGAATCGGACTAGTGGGCTATGGCAAGGGCGGACGATTTTTTCATGCGCCGCTGATCAGCAGCCTGCCGGGGGCTACGTTTGTTGGCGTGGTGACCCGGTCCGTCGAGCGGCGCGAGCAACTGGCGAGTGATTACCCGCACGTCCAGGCCTTCGACACGCTCGAACAACTGGTGGCGGCCGGCGTCGATGCGGTGGTGGTGTCCACGCCGTTGGACGGTCGCCCAGCCGTGGTGATGCAAGCCATCGAACTCGGCGTGGCAGTGGTCAGCGATAAGCCTTTCGCCCAAGACACTGCGCAAGCCGAGGCCATGGTGCTGGCGGCCGAGCGGCGCAATGTGCCGCTTTGCGTGTACCAGAACCGTCGCTGGGATTCGGATTTCCTGACCCTGCGCAAACTGCTGGCGTCCGGCGCCCTGGGCCAGGTCATTCGTTTTGAATCCAGTGTCGAGCGCTATTCACCGACGTCGGTGGGGAAGGGCAGCGGCGGCGGATTCCTGCGGGACCTGGGCAGCCATCTGGTGGACCAGGCACTGCAGTTGTTCGGGCCGGTGGTGCGGGTCTACGCCGAGCTGGACTACCGGCAGCCGGACCAGGTGTTCGACAACGGCTTCTTCATGTCCTTGACCCATGCCAGCGGCGTGATTTCCCACTTGAGCGGCAATTGTGTGCAGAACGCAGCGCGCCCGCGCTTTCGGGTCAACGGCACCCAGGGCTGCTATACCGTCGAAGGCCTGGATGGGCAAGAAGCCCAGGCATTGGCGGGCTTGAGCCCGGCGTCCGAGGGCGAACGCTGGGGCGCTGAAGAGCATCGGCGCTGGGGCTGGTTCGAGCACGGCACCGAGCGCGAGCGGGTGACCTCGGAGCGTGGCTGCTGGCTGGCGTTCTACCAACACCTGCAAACCGCATTGCACGGCGCTGGCCCGCTGCCGGTGGAGGCCCGTGATGCACTGGCGACCACGCGCATCCTTGATGCTGCCAGGCAGAGTGCCGAGCAGGGCGAAGTGGTGCGGTTGTCCACGCCTGTCGGACATGGAATAAAAAACGAATAAAATTCTAAAATCAGTTGATATGGAAAATATTTTCCAATAAAGTCGATTCCAGGTTACCGACAATCCTGTCCGCCTCCCGCCAAGCCAGCCTTGAACGGATGACGGACGAAACAAAAACAAGAAACACAGCTAGGTACCGTCGATGAAAACCTTCAGCCGTTCTGCGTTTCACCTGTCACCTCTGCTGCGCCTGTCCGCAATCCTTCCCCTGTTCGAATCCCTGTGCATCCAGCGCAAGGGCGCCGTTGTGTGTTGCATGCCCGGCGCGCCCATCGTGCGTTTGCCCCGTTCCTGATCCGCTACGCCTTATCCATAAAACCAACAACAAAGTGGAGAAAGACCGTTCATGAAGACCAAGACCCGTATCGCCTCGCTGGCCCTGTCGTTGATGCTCACCAGCGGCGCTGCCCTGGCGGACTTGAAGATCGGTGTCAGCATGTCCCAGTTCGATGACACCTGGTTGACTTACCTGCGTGAATCCATGGACAAGAAAGCCAAGTCCCTGCCGGACGGCGTCACCCTGCAGTTCGAAGACGCCCGCAGCGACGTGGTCAAGCAACTGAGCCAGGTGGAAAGCTTCATCAGCCAGAAGGTCGACGCGATCATCGTCAACCCCGTGGACACCGCCGCGACCCAACGCATCACCAAGTCCGCCGTGGCCGCCGGTATTCCGCTGGTCTACGTAAATCGCCGTCCCGACGACCTGAAACTGCCGGCGGGCGTGGTCACCGTTGCCTCCGACGACCTGGAAGCCGGCCACATGCAAATGCAATATCTGGCCGAGAAGATGGGTGGCAAGGGCAACATCGTGATCTTGCTGGGTGACCTCGCCAACAACTCCACCGCCAACCGCACCAAGGGTGTCAAGGACGTGCTGGCCAAGTACCCCAACATCAAGATCGAGCAGGAGCAGACCGGCACTTGGTCCCGGGACAAGGGCATGACCCTGGTCAACGACTGGCTGACCCAGGGGCGCGAGTTCCAGGCGGTGGTGGCCAACAACGACGAGATGGCCATCGGCGCCGCGATGGCCCTCAAGCAAGCGGGCACCAAGAAAGGCAGCGTATTGATTGCCGGGGTCGATGGCACACCGGACGGCTTGAACGCGATCAAGAAGGGCGACATGGCCGTCTCGGTGTTCCAGGACGCCAAGGGCCAGGCCGATGGCTCGATAGACACGGCGGTGAAAATGGTCAAGAAACAGCCGGTCGAACAATCCGTCTGGGTGCCGTACCGCCTGATCACGCCGGAAAACGTCGGTCAGTTCAAGTGACGCTTGGCGCACCGGTCCCACCACAACAATAAACAGGCAAGGTTGCCACGCTGACCTTGCCGAGGGAGTACCTGATCATGTTCGCTTCAGCGACTGCTTCGAGCGCCCCGGCGATGACTTTCCGGCCGGACGTAATACCTGATGAACCGTATCTGCTGGAAGTCGTCAATGTCAGCAAAGGCTTTCCCGGCGTGGTGGCCCTGTCCGATGTACAGCTGCGGGTACGCCCCGGTTCCGTTCTGGCCCTGATGGGCGAGAATGGCGCGGGCAAATCCACCTTGATGAAAATCATCGCCGGTATCTACCAGCCGGACGCCGGCGAACTGCGCCTGCGCGGTAAACCGGTGACGTTCGACACGCCGCTCGCGGCGTTGCAGGCCGGCATCGCGATGATTCATCAGGAACTGAACCTGATGCCCCACATGAGCATCGCCGAAAACATCTGGATCGGTCGCGAGCAGCTCAATGGCCTGCACATGGTCGACCATGGCGAGATGCATCGCTGCACCGCCCGCCTGCTGGAGCGCCTGCGCATCAAGCTCGACCCTGAGGAGCAGGTGGGCAACCTGAGCATCGCCGAGCGGCAGATGGTGGAGATTGCCAAGGCCGTCTCCTATGACTCCGACATCCTGATCATGGACGAACCGACCTCGGCCATTACCGAGACCGAAGTCGCCCACCTGTTCTCGATCATTGCCGACCTCAAGTCCCAGGGTAAGGGCATCATCTACATCACCCACAAAATGAACGAGGTGTTTGCCATCGCCGATGAAGTGGCGGTGTTTCGCGACGGTGCCTACATCGGCCTGCAACGGGCCGACAGCATGGACGGCGACAGCCTGATTTCGATGATGGTCGGGCGCGAACTGAGCCAGTTGTTTCCGGTGCGAGAGCAACCCATCGGCGATTTGGTGCTGTCGGTGCGCGACCTGAGCCTGGAGGGCATTTTCAAAGGCGTTTCCTTTGACCTGCATGCCGGGGAGATCCTGGGCATCGCCGGGTTGATGGGTTCGGGCCGGACCAACGTGGCCGAGGCGATTTTCGGCGTGACCCCGAGTACCGGCGGCGAAATCCTGCTGGACGGCCAACCGGTGCGCATCAGCGACCCGCACATGGCCATCGAGAAAGGCTTCGCGCTGTTGACCGAGGACCGCAAGCTCAGTGGCCTGTTCCCGTGCCTGTCGGTGCTGGAAAACATGGAGATGGCCGTGCTGCCCCATTACGTGGGCAACGGCTTCATCCAGCAAAAAGCCCTGCGTGCCTTGTGTGAGGACATGTGCAAGAAGCTGCGGGTCAAGACCCCATCGCTGGAGCAGTGCATCGACACCTTGTCTGGCGGCAACCAGCAGAAAGCGCTGCTGGCCCGCTGGCTGATGACCAACCCGCGCATCCTGATCCTCGACGAGCCGACCCGTGGTATCGATGTCGGTGCCAAGGCCGAGATCTACCGACTGATTTCCTACCTCGCCAGCGAAGGCATGGCGGTGATCATGATTTCCTCGGAGCTGCCGGAAGTACTGGGCATGAGCGACCGGGTCATGGTGATGCACGAAGGCGACCTGATGGGCACTCTCAACCGCGGCGAAGCGACCCAGGAACGGGTCATGCAATTGGCTTCGGGCCTGTCCTGATGCCAGCCCGTTCAACTTAATAACGTCGAGCAACATGTGGCGAGGGGATTGATCCCCGCTGGGCCGCGAAGCGGCCCTGTCCCAGGGGCGCCATACCTCCCGGCAGGGAACAACCCCCCTCGCCAAAGAACAAAAAAGGTGAATGGCTATGAACGCGATACTGGAAAACAAACCCGCGGCCGCACCGGCCAGGGCGCGCCGGCGCCTGCCGACGGAGCTGAGTATCTTTTTGGTGCTGATCGGCATCGGCCTGGTGTTCGAAATGTTCGGCTGGATCATGCGCGACCAGAGTTTCCTGATGAACTCCCAGCGTCTGGTGCTGATGATCCTGCAAGTGTCGATCATCGGCCTGTTGGCTATCGGCGTGACCCAGGTGATCATCACCACCGGTATCGACCTGTCGTCCGGCTCGGTGCTGGCGCTGTCGGCGATGATCGCCGCCAGCCTGGCCCAGACCTCGGACTTCGCCCGGGCGGTGTTTCCCTCCTTGACCGACTTGCCGGTGTGGATACCGGTGGTGGCGGGGCTCGGCGTGGGGCTGCTGGCCGGGGCGATCAACGGCAGCATCATCGCCATTACCGGTATTCCGCCGTTCATTGCCACCCTCGGCATGATGGTCTCGGCCCGTGGCCTGGCGCGCTACTACACCGAAGGCCAGCCGGTGAGCATGTTGTCCGATTCCTATACCGCCATCGGGCATGGTGCCATGCCGGTAATCATCTTCCTGGTGGTGGCGGTGATCTTCCACATCGCCCTGCGCTACACCAAGTACGGCAAATACACCTACGCCATCGGCGGCAACATGCAGGCGGCGCGCACCTCGGGCATCAACGTCAAGCGTCACCTGGTGATCGTCTACAGCATTGCCGGCTTGTTGGCCGGGTTGGCCGGCGTGGTGGCCTCGGCGCGGGCTGCGACCGGGCAGGCGGGCATGGGCATGTCCTATGAACTGGACGCGATTGCCGCGGCCGTGATCGGCGGCACCAGCCTGGCGGGCGGGGTGGGGCGCATCACCGGCACCGTGATCGGGGCGTTGATCCTTGGGGTGATGGCCAGCGGTTTCACCTTCGTCGGTGTCGATGCCTACATCCAGGACATCATCAAGGGCCTGATCATCGTGGTGGCGGTGGTCATCGACCAGTACCGCAACAAGCGTAAACTCAAGCGCTGATACCCGGGACGTTGCGACAAAGCGCCACGCCTGACCCGCGTGGCGTTGCCATTTGTCTTCTTAATACAGCTATTGCACCGAATTTCTTGTTATAAACGCACTCCGATGACTGCCAAAAGCCTGTCAGAGAACATTTGAAGGGGTTGTCGGACATTTTCCCTATGTTTTCAGTTGCTGAGGCCTCGACTCGGCCTTAGACTGCCGCCCCTCGTAAATTGAGTGCCGGGTGGCGCTTGGAATAGACGGCGCCTTCCTGATGAGCGTGGCAGCTGCGCTGCGGGACGCTCAATAATTCGCCTTAATGCACGTTTTTTTATAGAGATATCAATGACAAAGGAAAAGTTGCTGGCCATGCCGGCGGATGACTACATGAATGCCGAGCAGCTGGCTTTCTTCACCAAGCTGTTGCAGAACATGAAAGTCGAAACCCACGAGCGCATCGAACAGAACCGAATCGCCATTGAGAGCCTGGACACCCCGGCTGACCCGGCGGACGCTGCTTCCGTAGAAGAAGAGCGTACCTGGCTGGTCAACGCCATCGATCGCGACCAGCGCATGCTGCCTCAGTTGGAGCAGGCCCTGGACCGTATCAACGACGACAGCTTCGGCTGGTGCGACGACAGCGGCGAGCCGATCGGCCTCAAGCGCCTGCTGATCAGCCCGACCACCAAGTACTGCATCGAAGCCCAGGAACGTCACGAACAGATCGACAAGCACCAGCGTCAGGCCTGATTCGCGTTTTCCAAAAAAAGATCGCGACCTTTTGACGAAGGCCGCGATCTTTTGCTTTCGCCCGTGCTCGTACGTCTACTCCCGATGATCTGCTGCAAGAACGCGACTAATGGACCATGGATAATGGCTCTGTAGTGGCGTTTAATGCATTCATAACAACGAGAAGCGTGGGTGACGAACATGGCGACAGACGGATCTCTGGCGGGTGCGGTGCCGGCCTCGGTACCTGGGACGAACAGCACGGCGCGCTGGCTGACGCCGACCTTGCAGAGTCTCGCCCTGGCATTGCTGCTGTGCGGCATGGCTTTGGGCGGCTGGTCGCTGTACCTGGGCCTGCCGCTGGTCATGCTCATCGTCTGGTTGCCGCGCTTGCGTTCGCGCGTGGCCGCGGCGCCCGCACCCGCGACCGACACACTGGCCGAGCTGACCCGCGACCTGTCCTACACCACCAGCCATAACGCGCTGTCGGCGGCCGGTGTCGCCTATTCGGTCAAGCAATTGGCTGGCAAGGTCCAGTCGCAACTCGATGCGGCGGCGCAAATCGTCAGCAATGCCGAATCGATGATCGCCACCGAGCAAGCCACTTCGCAACTCAGCCAGCAAGCCCTGGGCGCCGCCAGCGAGGCCCATCGCAGCAGTGTGGCCGGGCGCAGCGAGCTGGTGGAATCCATCAGCCGCATGCACCAGCTCAGCCAGCGCGCAAACGACAGTCGCGAGTTGATCGAGGCCTTGAGCGTGCGCAGCGATGAAATCCAGCGGGTCAGCTTGGTGATTCAGTCGATCGCCAGCCAGACCAATCTGCTGGCACTGAACGCGGCCATCGAGGCCGCGCGGGCCGGTGAGCATGGCCGTGGGTTCGCGGTGGTGGCCGATGAGGTCCGTGGCCTGGCCGGGCGCACGGCGGCGGCGACCGGCGAGGTCGGGGTGATGGTGGCCGACATCCAGCAACGCACCGCCCAGGTGGTGGAGCAGATCCGTCAACTGGCCGCTGACCTGGACATTGGCGTGCAGCAGGTCGAGCACACCGGCCAACACCTGGAAAACATCGCCCGGCTCGCCGCCGGCGTCGAAACCCAGGTCAGCGCCATCGCCGAAGGTACCGACACCAATCGCGAACAACTCGACAGCCTGTTCCACGCCATCGAGCAGATGCGTGGCGACCTGTCCATCAGCGACCAGCAGACCCAGCGCCTGGCCGAAGCGGCGGTGCAAATGGAAGGCCAGGCCGAAACCATCAGCGAACGCCTGGCCCAAGTGGGCCTCGACGATTATCACCAACGGGTCTATGACCTGGCACGGGAAGGGGCGAGCCAGATCGCCGCGCAGTTCGAAGCGGACATCGACCAGGGCCGTGTCAGCCTGGAGGATCTGTTCGACCGTAATTACCAGCCCATCCCCAACACCCAACCCGCCAAATACCAGACCCGTTTCGACCGCTATACCGATCAGGTGCTGCCGGCGATCCAGGAACCCTTGCTGGCCCGGCACGAGGGCCTGGTGTTCGCGATTGCCTGCACTCAGCAGGGCTACGTGCCCACCCATAACAAGGTCTTCAGCCAGCCGTTGACCGGCGATCCACAGGTGGACACGCTCAATAACCGGACCAAACGCAAGTTCTCCGACCGCACCGGGATTCGCTGCGGCAGCCATCAACAGCCGGTGTTGCTGCAGACCTACACCCGCGATACGGGAGAACTGATGCACGATCTCTCCGTGCCGATCATGCTCAAGGGGCGTCATTGGGGTGGTTTGCGGCTGGGCTACAAACCCGAGAAGCCGCGCTAGGCCCTGTGGCGAGGGAGCTTGCTCCCGCTGGGCTGCGCAGCAGCCCCAAAAGGCTGGAGGCAGCCAGCCTGACACACCGAGCCAACAGCGCTCGAGGGCGCACCCTGTGGCGAGGGAGCTTGCTCCCGCTGGGCTGCGTAGCAGCCCCAAAAAGCTGGACGCGGCCAGCCTGACACGCCGAGCCAACAGCGCTCGAGGGCGAACCCTGTGGCGAGGGAGCTTGCTCCCGCTGGGCTGCGCAGCAGCCCCAAAAAGCTGGATGCAGCCAGCAGCCGGAGACACGAGCCGGCAGTACTCAGGGGCGACTGCTGCGCAGTCGAGCGGGAGCAAGCTCCCTCGCCACAAGAGCTGTCTTGTACTTAGCTAAAAGTCCTGGCTGCTACAGGTGCCTTGCTACAGCCAAAAGTCCTGGCTGCTATTTACCGTCATGCAGCCGCACATTCAACTGATCCACCAGCACCGCCTCTTCACCGTCGGCGAGCAGCCATTCGCGCAGCAAGTCTTTCTGCTGGTCCGACCAGAAATCGGCCTCCACCAGCTTGACCTCCGGGGCCAGTGGGTGTGCCACGATGAAATCGTCGATGGCTTTGCCGTCCGAGGGCAGGCCGAGTTGGTCGAACAGGGTGCTGAGTTCGTGCGAAGGCTGTTCCATGGGGTTCTCCTTTGGGCGGGCGCCGTCATGGCGCCTCGGTTGCTTCCCTTTATCTGAGGCAAGCGCTGGTCAGGAGTTCGATCGGACTCAGGCTTTCAAGGCCCCTTCATCCACTGCGGCTTTCAGCGCCCTGGCGGCTTCCCGGGCGGCCTCGGCAGCAATTTCCGCGGTCTTGAACCAGCGATCTTTTTCCACTTGGTGCCAACTGACCGTGGTCAGGGGCGGTTTGGCGCGCATCACGATGACGGCCTGGAACTCGCCTTCGACCTCTCTGGCTTCGCCCCGGATAAAAAATTCGCCGATATCAAATTCCGTCACGTCGCGCCTTCTCAAAAGTCATGGTGTGGGTGCGCGATCCGTCAATGGGTGACGGTCTTCGCGGGCAGGCAGTATGGCAGCAGTTGCCTGTCGGCGGCTGAGTTAAGTCATGAAGGGGCGCATATGAGCTCAGGCACTTCGTTCCAGACGCCTGGCCAGGTGGCAGGCCTCGTTATGATCGGTGCGGAATCCTCTTACACGTCCAGTGGATGTTTCCTCAATATGGAAAAAGCACTTGCCGGCCAGGACGACCCGGTAACGCGGTTGAATCAACGAGACAGGCAGGCAGTCGACCCTGTCGAACGTGTCGGATGTCTCGACGACACAAGGGGCTTCAGGTTGGATCAGGGTTGTGAAAGTAGCCATGTGAATTCCTTTTCTATGGTTTACCGACGAATTGCCGAGCAGTTTGGGTAGTCTCCACGCCTCTGGCTGCTCTAGAATCGGCAGCACCGTGTGGACGGCTTGCCTATCTAAAGCAATTTTTTTTGGGCTCGATGTCAGAAAAATGCTTTTTTAAGTGAGAAATTTCCCTAAAGTTAGTAGTCCCATCTTTTCCGATGCTCAGAGTGGCTTTTTCCTTCAGCCTCTGGCGACCCCCCGGGAAAGACGGCGAGAGCGGCAACCTATAGTCTGCTCTCGGCCCGGGACAGGGCGCTCCGTTCACTTCGAATTTCAGTTACAGGTCCATTACGACGTTACAGTCGGCACGGGTTCTCGTGGTCCGTCCTTTCCGAGGGGCGGGCCTTTTTCAAAGATGGGGATGTTTCCTTGGCAGTAAGTAATCTCGACATGCATGCGTTATTCGTACTTGGTGACCTGCGGGCAAAACTGGTCAAACTCTTCCAGTCACGTTTCGTCTACATCACCGAGCAGACCGCCGAAGGTATTTATGTCGCCGAAATCGACACTGAGTCGGCCCTGGTGGTCGATGACAAGCCCAGGCTCGAACTCAAGGTTGGTGATCATTTTCGCGCAGCGGTGTTGCCCAGCCGCGAAGGTGGCAAGTTTGAAATCCGCTTTCGCGAAATCAAGCTGACGGTCTATGGCCTCGGTGATTACGCCTTCGTCACGACCCCCGGTGGTCAGGCAATCCTGTTCAAGGAAGGCCACAGCGTGGTGACCGTGTTTGCGGCCAACGAACAACTGCAAGAAGGCTTGACCAAGACCCTGAAGGCGGTCACCGCCAAGGCCGCCAAGTGGCGCAAGGGCGAACTGGTGACGTTCAAGGCCAGCGAATGAGGCGGGCAGTGCCGGTGAGCGCGGGGGCCTCGGTCGCCCTGGACCGGTTACAGTTTTAACGAGATATCGCTGGAACCTCGGCTACAGTCAATTGACTGAACTATTCAGAGGCTTGCGTTCGGTGACGCAGGGCCGTTCAGCCATTGCTGTGTTTGGTACGAGGTTAAAAGCATGAAACGAGTTCGACAGTGGCTGGCTGCCTGGGCCACCTTCACTGTGTTGGTTTCGCCGTTCCCGACGTTGGCCGCGTCAGCGCCGATTCACTTCGCTGACTTGAACTGGGAAAGTGGCAGCCTGATCACCGATATCCTGCGGATCATCGTCGAAAAAGGCTACGGTTTGCAGACCGACACATTGCCGGGCACCACCATTACCCTGGAAACCGCCCTGGCCAATAACGACATCCAGGTGATCGGCGAGGAATGGGCCGGCCGCAGCCCGGTGTGGGTCAAGGCCGAGGCCGAAGGCAAGGTGGTCGCCTTGGGTGATACGGTCAAAGGCGCGACGGAAGGTTGGTGGGTGCCCGAATACGTCATCAAGGGGGATCCGGCCAAGGGCATCAAGCCCCTGGCGCCGGACCTGCGCAGTGTCGAGGACCTGGCGCGCTACAAGCATGTGTTCAAGGATCCGGAGAGCCCCGACAAGGGCCGCTTCCTCAACAGCCCCATTGGCTGGACCTCCGAGGTGGTCAACAAACAGAAGCTCAAGGCGTATGGCCTGTCTGACAGCTACGTGAATTTTCGCAGCGGTTCGGGGGCGGCGCTGGATGCGGAAATCAGCTCGACGATCCGCCGGGGCAAGCCGATTCTGTTTTATTACTGGTCGCCCACGCCACTGCTCGGGCGCTTCAAGCTGGTGCAGTTGCAAGAGCCGCCGTTCGATGCCGAGGCCTGGAAAACCCTGACCGACGCCGATAACCCCAACCCGAAGCCGACCCGCTCACTGGCCTCGAAACTGTCGATTGGCGTATCTGCGCCGTTCCAGAAGCAATACCCGGACATTGCCGAGTTCTTCAGCAAGGTCGATTTGCCCATCGAGCCGTTGAACAAGGCCCTGGCCGACATGAGTGAGAAACGCATCCCACCCCGTGAAGCCGCCGAGGCGTTCCTTAAGGCACATCCGCAGGTCTGGCAGGCCTGGCTGCCCAAGGAAGTGGCAGATAAGGTCTCCGCGGGCCTGTAGGAGGGCTCGCGCGCCAGCAGGTTGAACTCTTGATCCTGGGCAATGAGTCATTCGCTGGAAACTGGCAACCTACGCCCGTCCAGCGAAATGCCAAATTCCAGCTAGGATGATTGTTCAACTCTTTTCAGGAGGCTGGCGAGATGACGCTTGTGTTGGCTCGGTCGCTGGTCGCAGTGTTTGCGACCATCAGCTTGATTCATTTGTATTGGGCCCTGGGCGGGCGGTGGGCGGCCAAGGCAGTGGTGCCTCAGGTGCCGGTGAAGCAGGGGGAGGCGCTGCGACCGGCGTTCGATCCCTCAGGCTGGTTGACCTTGCTGGTGGCCCTGGCCCTGCTGATGGTGGCGCTGCTGGTCTGCCTGCGGGTCGGCCTGCTGGCGCAGCCGGTCACTCATCGGGCGTTGCAGTGGCTGATCAGCGCGATTGCATTGCTGATGTTCGCCCGGGCCATTGGCGAGTCGGAGCTGGTGGGTTTCTTCAAGGAGGTCAAGGGCTCGACCTTCGCCAGGCTCGACACCTGGGTTTATTCACCGTTGTGCGTGGTGCTCGGGGCAGGGCTGCTGGCGGTGGCCTGGGCCTGACTGGCAGCGCAGTGGGTACACAGCCTGCTTTTTGTGGCGAGGGAGCTTGCTCCCGCTGGAGGGCGCAGCCCTCCCAAAAAGCTGAACACCAGTCAGCCTGACACACCGAGGTGACAGGTCTCAGGGCTGCTGCGCAGCCCAGCGGGAGCAAGCTCCCTCGC
>NZ_FOTH01000036.1:0-9311 GCF_900114515.1 Pseudomonas sp. NFACC46-3 | reverse complement strand
TCGTTTCGGCGGCTGCTTACTTCCGCCGGCACATCATCCCCGGCCATGCGTTTGCGAAACAACGCCGCCCGGGCCAGCAGCAGGGTGGTCACCGGCACGGTGATGGACAGCAGGATCGGTATCAGCCAGGCGTGCAGCACCGGCCCGGATTTGAGCGCCGAAAAGTACACGATCGAAGCCAGTGCCACGCACCAGGCCCCCAGCGTGGAAGCCAGGGCCGGCGGGTGCATGCGCTGGAAGTAGTCCTTCAAGCGCACCAGGCCGATCGCCCCGATCAAGGCGAACAGACTGCTGAGCACCAGCAGGATCGCCACCGGGATTTCCACCCACATCGACAATTCGCCGGTCATTCGATCACCTCGCCACGCAACAGGAACTTGGCCAGGGCAAACGAGCCGACAAAGCCGAACAGGGCGATCAGCAGGGCCGCCTCGAAATAGGTGTCACTGGCATAACGGATGCCCAGCACCAGCATCATCAGCATCGCCACGATGTACAGATAGTCCAGGGCCAGTACCCGGTCCTGTGCCGAAGGCCCCTTGAACAACCGCAGCAGGGTCAACACCATCGCCAGGGAGAACAGGAACAGGCTCAACAGGATCGCATTGGACAGCAAGGGGCTCATTGGAAAATCTCCATCAACGGGCGCTCGTAGGTGGCCTTGAAATGCGCGATGAATGACGCCTCGTCCTCCAGATCGAACACATGCATCAACAGGATGCTGCGGTCCAGGGCCAGTTCCGACCAGACCGTCCCCGGAATCACCGTGGTGATCATCGACAGCGCGGCCAGTCCATTGGCGTCGTGCAGGTCCAGCGGCACCTTGATGAACCGCGAGCGAGGCGGGCGGCGCCCGGCGTTCAGCACACCCCAGGCCACCGCCACGTTGGACACCAGCACATCCCGGCCCACCAGCAGGAACAAGCGCAACACCACCCACGGCCGGCGGATACGGATGGGCCGCGGGCGCAACGGGCGCATCATCAACGGGGCCAGGAAGCCCAGCGCAGCGCCCAGCAGCAGATGACCGGCGCTGACGGACACGTTCAACACCAGCCACAGCAACCACAACGCCAGGGACAACCACGGGGCGGGAAACAGGCGCTTCATGGCTGCACCTCCTGCAACGCGGCGCGGGTCCCTGGGTTGGGCACGGCGCGGGTGGCGAGTACCGACATCACATAATGTTCCGGGTTGTTCAGCGCATCGGCAGCGGATTGGGTGTAGCGCAGCAACGGCTCGGCCTTGAAAGTCAGGGCGATGCCCAGGCCCAGCAGCACGATGATTGGCAGGCATTCGAACGGCCGCAGCAATGGCGAGGGTCGCTCCTGCGGCGTCCAGAAGCGCTGGATGCCCAGGCGCGAGAAGGCGATCAACGAGGCCAGTCCCGACAGGATCAATAATGCCAACAAGCCCCAGGCCTGGTTCGACAGCAGTGCCCCGGCGCTGGCACCGAGCCCCTGGGGATTGAGCAGGGCGCTGAGCAGGCTCAGCTTGCCGATGAACCCCGACAACGGCGGCATGCCGATAATCAACAGCGCACAGAAGATAAAGCTCAAGCCAAGGAAGGCCATGGTCCAGGGAATCACTTGCCCGACCACGGCTTTCTGCTCGTCATCGAGGTTGATGCCCTTGGGCGGTTGCAGGGCTTCCAGCGGTCGCGGCAAGGTGTCGAAGTCATCGTCCAGGGCCAGTTCATTGGCCGAGCGCGAACGCTCGATCAGCTCGGCCAGCAAGAACAGCGCGCAGAGCGCCAGGGTCGAACTCACCAGGTAGAACAGCGCTGCGCCCACCAGGTTGGGTTGGGCGAAGCCGATGGCTGACAACAGGATCCCGGCCGATACCAGGATGCTCAGGCTCGCCATGCGCTCCAGGCGTTGGGCCGCGAGAATGGCGATGGCGGCGCAGACGATGGTCGCCATGCCGCCGTAGACCAGCCAGTCGGCACCGAAATACGCCGAGGCGCCGGCTTGGCCGGAGAACAGCAACGTCCACAGGCGCAGGATCGTGTAGACGCCGACCTTGGTCATGATCGCAAACAGTGCCGCCACCGGTGCGCTGGCGGCGCTGTAGGCCGGCACCAGCCAGAAGTTCAGCGGCCACATGCCGGCCTTGGCCAGGAACGCCACTGCAAGGATGCCTGCCCCGGCGTGCAGCAGGCCGCGGTCGGCCTCCGGTACCAGCGGGATTTTCAGGGCCAGGTCGGCCATGTTCAAGGTGCCGGTGACGCCATAGATCAGCGCTGCGCCAATCAGGAACAACGACGAGGCCAGCAGATTGATGGAAATGTAATGCAGCCCCGACGACACCCGCGCCCGTCCCGAGCCGTGCAGCATCAAGCCGTAGGAGGCCGCCAGCAGCACTTCGAAGAACACGAACAGGTTGAACAGGTCCGCTGTCAGGAAGGCGCCGTAGAGACCCATCAACTGGATCTGGAACAGCGCGTGGAAGCTCGCACCGGCGCCGTGCCAGCGGGCCGTGGCGAAGAGCAGGGCGCAGACGCCGATGATGCCGGTCAGCACCAGCATCAGCGCCGACAGGCGATCGACCACCAGCACAATGCCAAACGGTGCCTGCCAGTTGCCCGGCAGGTACACGCCAATGGACGCGGGCAGGGCCTGGTCCTGGGTCCAGTACAACAACAGCACGGCGAAGCCCAGGCCCAGCAGGCTGGAAAGCAGGTTGATCCGCGCCTTAAGCGGGCGGTGTTTCTCGCCCAGCATCAGCATCAGCGCGGCGGTCAGCAGCGGTAGCAGGATGGGCGCGGCGATCAGATGAGGCGTCAACATCATTCCTTGGGCTCCCGGCCGTCCACATGGTCGGTGCCGGTCAGGCCCCGGGAGGCCAGCAGCACCACCAGGAACAGCGCGGTCATGGCGAAGCTGATCACGATGGCCGTCAGCACCAAGGCTTGGGGCAGTGGGTCGGTGTAGTGCAGCAGGTCCTGAGGCACGCCATCCTTGATGATCGGCTCCTTGCCGATGAACAGGCTGCCCATGCTGAAGATGAACAGGTTGACGCCGTAGGACAGCAGGCACAGGCCCATGACCACCTGGAACGTCCGTGGCCGCAGCACCAACCAGACACCGGAGGCGGCCAGTACGCCGATTGCGATTGCGATGACTTCTTCCATCAGGCGGTGGCTCCTGTGCGAGGGGCGACGGGTTTGGCTTGCAGGCCCGGCTTATGGGCCCGCACCGACTGGTGCGCCAGGGCGGTGAGGATCAACAGGGTGGAACCGACCACCACGGCGTACACGCCGATGTCGAAAAACAGCGCGCTGGCCACATGGAGATCACCCAGCAGCGGTAATTCGAAATGCCAGGTGTGGGTGGTCAGGAACGGATACCCCACGGCCATCGCTCCCAGGCCCGTGGCGGTGGCAAACAACAGCCCGGTGCCCATCCAGCGCAGCGGTCGCAGGCTCATCTGCGCCTCGACCCACTGGGTGCCGGCAACCATGTATTGCAGGATGAACGCCACCGACATCACCAGCCCGGCCACGAAGCCGCCACCGGGTTGATTGTGGCCGCGCATGAACAGGTAGAAGGACACCACCAGGGCGATCGGTAGCAGCAGGCGCACCAGCACCGACGGCACCATCATGAAGCCCAATGCGGTGTCGCTGGCATGACGCGGGTTGACCAGGTCGGTGACCACGTCCGGCGCCAGCAGACGCTGTTGCGCCGGTAGCTGCATGCTTTCCTTCGGTGGGCGGAAACGCCGCAGCAGGGCGAACACCGCCAGGGCCACCGCCACCAGCACGGTAATTTCCCCCAGGGTGTCGAAGCCGCGAAAGTCCACCAGCATCACGTTCACCACATTGCTGCCGCCACCTTCGGGCAGGGCACGGCTCAAGTAGAACGAAGAAATGTCGTTGGGCGTCTGCCGCGTCAGCATGGCGTAGGAGAGCAACGCCATGCCGCCGCCCACCGCGATGGACAGCAGCAAGTCCCGCAGGCGCCGGATGCGCGCGCGCCGCTCGCTGTTGGGCAGCGGCGAGACGTCCTCGATCCGCCGTGGCAGCCAGCGCAGGCCCAGCAGGATCAGCACGGTGGTCACCACTTCCACCACCAGTTGCGTCAAGGCCAGGTCGGGGGCGGAGAACCAGACGAAGGTCACGCAGGTCATCAGGCCGCAGACGCTGACCATGGTCAGGGCCGCGAGCCGGTGATACTTGGCCTGCCAGGCCGCGCCCAGGGCACAGGCGATGGCCAGCAACCACAGGCTGACGAAGACGATGGAACCGGGGATCTTCGGCCGGTCGCCCCAGACCAGCGTGCTGTGCAGCATCGGGATCAACCCGGCGAGCACCGCAGCCAGCACCAGCCAGAACAATTGGGCCTGCAGGCGACGGGTGCTGATCAGCCGTTCCAGGCGCCGACCCTGGCGCATCATCAACACCAGGCAACGCTCGAACAGTCGCTTGCCACTGAGCCGGCCAATGAACGGCGGGTGCTTGATGTGGCCTTGCCGGAACTGATTGCGCAGCAGCAGGTACAGGACGATGCCGCCGGACATCGCCACCAGGCTCATGATCATCGGCGCATTCAGGCCGTGCCAGATCGCCAGGCTGTATTCAGGCAGCGTGCCGCCCACCACCGGCAACGCGGCTGCCGCGAGCAACGAGCCGACCACTTGGGCCGGAAAGATCCCCACCACCAGGCAGGTGAACACCAGCAATTCCACTGGGGCGCGCATCCAGCGCGGTGGTTCGTGGGGGGTATGGGGCAGGTCGGTGGCGGCGGGGCCGAAGAACACATCCACGGTGAACCGCAAGGAGTAGGCGACGCTGAAGGTCCCGGCGATGGTGGCGATGATCGGCAGCGCCAGTTCGACCCAGGCCGTGGCAGAAATGAACACGGTCTCGGCGAAGAACATTTCCTTGGACAGGAAACCATTGAGCAGCGGTACCCCGGCCATCGCTGCGCTGGCGACCATGGCCAGGGTCGCGGTGAACGGAATCAGCCGCACGAGGCCACTGAGTTTGCGGATATCCCGGGTGCCGCTTTCGTGGTCGATGATCCCGGCGGCCATGAACAGCGAGGCCTTGAACGTGGCGTGGTTGAGGATATGAAACACCGCCGCCACGGCCGCCAGCGGACTGTTCAGGCCCAACAGCAGGGTGATCAACCCGAGGTGGCTGATGGTGGAATAGGCCAGCAGGCCCTTGAGGTCGTTCTGGAACATCGCGCAGTAGGCGCCTAGCAGCAACGTACAGGCGCCTGCGCCGCCGACGATGTAGAACCACTCTTCGCTACCCGACAGCGACGGCCACAGCCGCGCCAGCAGGAACACCCCGGCCTTGACCATGGTCGCCGAGTGCAGGTACGCCGACACCGGCGTCGGAGCAGCCATGGCGTGAGGGAGCCAGAAGTGGAAAGGAAATTGCGCGCTTTTGCTCAGGGCGCCGATCAGGATCAGCGGCAACAGGATGGGGTAGAGGCCATGGGCACGGATCAGGTCGCCGGCGGCCAGGACCTTGTCCAGCTCATAGCTGCCCACCACATGGCCGAGCAGCATCACCCCGGCCAACAGGCAAAGCCCGCCGGCACCGGTCACCATCAACGCCATATAGGCACCGCGCCGAGCGTCGGCGCGGTGGTGCCAGTAGCCGATCAACAGGAAGGAGAACAGGCTGGTCAGTTCCCAGAAGAACACCATCTGGATCAGGTTGCCGGAGATCACCAGCCCGAGCATGGCGCCCATGAACGCCAGGAAGAAGGCGAAGAAGCGCGGCACCGGATCGTCCGGCGACATGTAGTAGCGAGCGTACAGCGACACCAGCGTGCCGATGCCCAGCACCAGCAACGAAAACAGCCAGGCGAACCCGTCCAGGCGCAGCACGAAATCCAGGCCCAGGCTGGGCAGCCAGGAATACGTTTCACGAATCACGCCGCCGTCGGCGATCTGCGGGTACAGCAAGGCCACCTGAACGGTGCCGGCCAGGGCCACGAGGCCGGCCAGCAAGGATTCGGCGTTACGGGCGTTATGCGGCAGCAGCGCCGCGACACAGCTGCCGATGAAGGGCAAAAGCAATAGAACTATCAGTGACATAGGCTTCTATTCGGCGGGAGGTTGTGAGGGATCATACGTGGCGTATTCCCGATCACCAACCGCGAGGGTGTCGCAGAATCCTACAAGGTAGGTGGGGTTTTCCGACCTTGCAGGGTCTCAGGTGAGCATGCACGCACCGTCAATGTCGGGATGGCCGCTGTCGAAGATAGTGATTTTTTTCGCCAGGCAATGGATTGCTGGCCGGCCTCAACCTTCCTGTTCAAGCCCTTCATCGACTGGGATGGTGTCTTTGTTGCGGGTCTTCAACTCACTGACAATCACCGCCGCGACGATCAGCGCCGCGCCGAACAAGGCAATCGCCGGCAACCGTTCGCCCGCCAGGCGCCCGGCAATGCCGGCCCACACCGGCTCGCCGGCATAGATCAGCGTGGCGCGGGTGGGCGAGACACTTTTCTGCGCCCAGTTCATCGCCACCTGAATGGCTGCACTGGCGGCTCCCAGGCCAACGGCGCTGACCAGCAGCAGCCAGGAGAACGCCGGGATCGCTTCCTGGGTCGGCACCACCATCAGAAACGCCAGCGCCGCGGTGCTTGCCAGTTGCACCACGGTCACCCGGCGCACATCGACCTGGCCGGCATAGGCGCTGATCAGGATGATTTCGGCGGCAATCGCGATGGCGCTGATCAACGTGGCGATTTCACCGGGGCTGAAGTTCAGCGAGGCTCCGGCCGGGCCCGACACCAGCATCAACCCGGTAAACGCCAGCATGATGCCGATGCTCGGCATCAAGCCCGGTCGACGGCCCAACACCAGCCATTGCAGCAAGGGCACGAATGGCACGTAAAGCGCGGTGATGAACGCCGATTGGCTGCTGGGGATGGTTTGCAGGCCGACGGTCTGCAGGCCGTAGCCGAGCATGATCGCCACGCCGATAAAGCAGCCGGCCTTGAGTTCGAAGAGGGTCAGGTCCCGCAGATGCCGCCAGGAAAACAGCGCGACAAACACGGCCGCGGCGGCAAAGCGCAGGCCAACGAAAAACATCGGCCCGCTGACCGTCATGGCGTGCTGCACCAGCAGGAAGGTCCCACCCCAGATCATGGTGATCAGCACCAGTACGCATTCGGCCTTGCTGAATCTTGAGAAACGGGAGGAAGCTTGAGGGGAATTCACCGATGCCATGACCTTGCGCGCCACTTGAGGCGGACGCACAATGCGCCCGAAGTTGGGCAGTATAATGCGCAGCCCTACCATGTGAGCAATATAGTGCACAAAGAATCCGGCCAGCGGGCTTCCGTCCTGCAACACGTCAGCCAGAACATCCGTCGTCTGCGCCATGCCGCGCAGCTCAGCCAGACCGCGCTGGCGGAATTGTCCGGGGTCAGCCGGCGCATGCTGGTGGCCATCGAGGCCGGGGAAAAGAACGTCAGCCTGACCACCCTGGACCGGGTGGCCGAAGCCCTCGACGTAGCCTTCAGCGACTTGATCCAGGCCCCCGATGCCCGCGACCCGAGCCGCATCAACGAGCTGGCCTGGGCCGGCACGATTCCTGGCAGCAAAGCCGTATTGCTGGCAAAAGCCACCGCCAGCCGCGAAGTCGAACTCTGGGAATGGCGCCTGGAGCCCGGCGAGCATTACCATTGCGAACCCGACGCCGACGGTTGGAGCGAGCAGCTTTATGTCTTCGAGGGCTGCCTGACGCTGCTGTTGGGCAGTGAGGAACGCCGGATTGGTGCCGGGGAGTTTTTCATGTTCGCCAGCAACCAGCCCCATGCCTATCGCAACGATGGGCCGGTGGCGGCGAGATTCGTACGCAATGTGGTGATTTGATCCCTGGAGAGCGGCATGGACACAGCGTTGGATCGACAGACGAGCAGCCTCACCCGCCAAGCCGATATCCTGATCATCGGCGGTGGCCTGAGCGGTGCCATGCTGGCCGCGCAGTTGCTGCGCCTGCCGGGCCGACGCGAGGTAATGATCGTCGAACCGCGCGTTGAGTTGGGTCGGGGCGAGGCCTACAGTGCCGTGGAGCTGGGGCACACCTTGAACGGCAACGCGGCGCGCATGAGCGTCGACCCGGACAACGCCGACGACCTGACCCAATGGCTTACCGCATTCATCGAAGCCGGCGGCTGGCCCGAGTCGGATCAGCAGCATGTACCGGTCAGCGAGTTGTTCCCGCCCCGGGGGATGTTTGGCCTCTATGTGCAACAACGGCTGGCCGAGGCTCGCGAGTTGGGCGCACGAAACGGTTCGACTGCCGAGCACGTGCGTGGGGAGGCCGTGGACCTACGGGTTGCCGACGATGCCGTGATGGTGACGCTGGACGACGGCCAACTCTTACGTGGCCGTTTCGCGGTGCTGGCCACCGGCATGTTCCCGGCGGCACGCACCCCGCAAACCGAATCCAGCGGCTTGAATGCCGCAGCCCTGGACCCCTGGGATGTGGCTGCGATGCGCCAGCTCGATCCGCAGTCCACGGTGCTGATCATCGGCTCGGGGCTGACCATGGTCGATGCCGTGGTGTCCCTGGAGCAGGCCGGGCACCGTGGCCCGATCGAAGTGTTTTCCCGTCATGGTTTGTTGCCTCATGTGCGCCGCCAGCCACCCGCCTGGGTGGATTTCCTCGCCGACGATCACAGCCTGCGGTCGCCACTTCAGTTGATGCGGGCCCTGCGCGAGCAATGCCGCCGGGCCCAGGCCGAGGGCATTGATTGGCAGGCGCCGCTGGACACGGTGCGCGCCCACATCGGGCGCTTGTGGAGCCAGGCCAGCGATGTGCAACGCCGGCAGTTCGTCCGGCATGTACGGCCATGGTGGGAGAGCCACCACCATCGTTCGCCACCGCTGAGCGCCGAACTGGTGGCGCGTCTGCATGAAGAAGGACGGTTGCGGATCCAGGCGGCATCGTTCAAGGGGCTGGCGGTGTCCGCCGAGGGCACGGTGGGTATCCGCATCCGCCGTCGGGGTGAGGCCGGGCTGACCGTGGTGCAGGGCGCGGCGCTGATCAACTCCAGCGGTATTGAATATGACTGGCGCCGGGTGGCGCGACCGTTGCCGCAGCAGTTGCTGGCTCGCGGTCTGATCCAGCCGGGGCCGCTGGCCCTGGGCATTGCCGCCCGGCCTGACGGTGCGGTGCTGGACGCCCAAGGGGCCCCCGCCCAGCGGCTGTTCGCCATGGGGCCGCCGTTGCGGGGGATGTGGTGGGAAAGCACCGCGGTGACCGACGTGGCGAGCCAGGCCAAGGCGCTGGCGGCGCGGTTGGTTGAGTGGCAAACCCAAAATTGAAGTTGGAC